>NZ_JAQGJL010000390.1 GCF_028290645.1 Devosia sp.
GCGCGGCTGGACAGCAAGGGGCTGGAATGAGCCTCGCCATCGTGGCTCCGCACCCCCACCCTCAATCCCTCCCCACAAGGGGGAGGGAGGCGCATAAGCCTTTGGATTTGTGTGCGCCGATGCCTCAGTCGTCTCCCTCCCCCTTGTGGGGAGGGATCAAGGGCGGGGGTGCCCCACGCTCCGTCGGTTGTGAGGTCTCCCCATGACCACCGTCCGCTACGCCCCGTCCCCCACCGGCCGCCTCCACCTCGGCAACGCCCGTCCAGCCCTCCTCAACTGGCTCTTCGCCAAGGCCAACGCCGGTACATACATACTGCGCCTCGATGACACCGATACCGCCCGCTCGACCGAGGAATTCGCCCGCGGCATCGAGACCGACCTCGCCTGGCTCGGCATCGCCCCCGACCTCAAGGTCCGCCAGTCCGACCGCACCGCGCTCTACGATGCCGCCCGCGACCGCCTGATCGCCTCCGGCCGCCTCTATCCCGCCTACGAGACCGAGGAAGAACTCGACACCAAGCGCGCCCGCGCCCGCCTTCTCGGCCGCCCGCCGATCTACGATCGCGCCGCCCTGAACCTGACGCCGGAGCAGAGGGCCAAGTACGAGGCAGAGGGCCGAAGGCCTCACTGGCGCTTCCGGCTCGATGGCCGTCCCGTCGCCTTCGACGACCTGATCAAGGGCCCCCAGACCGTCAACACCGTCTCGATGTCCGACCCGGTACTGGTCCGCGCCGATGGCAGCTATCTCTACACCCTGCCATCGGTCGTCGATGACATTGACCTCGGCATCACCCACGTCATCCGCGGCGAAGATCACGTCAGCAATACCGGCACGCAGATCGAGATCTTCGAGGCGCTGGGCGGCAACGTGCCCGCCTTCGCCCACCACAACCTCCTCACCGGCGCCGAAGGCGAGGGGCTCTCGAAGCGCCTCGGCTCGCTGTCACTGGCCGAACTGCGCGAAGCCGGCTACGAGCCGATGGCCGTCGCCATCGTCGCCGTCCTCACCGGCACCAGCCTCGCGCTCGAGCCCTATCCCGATCTCGCGGCGCTGCAGCAGGTCTTCGCGCTCAGCGCCGTCTCGCACGGTTCGGCCCGCTTCGATCCCGCGGAGCTATCGAGCCTCAACTCCCGTATCCTCCACCAGATGCCCTACGAGACCGCCCGCCCGCGCCTCGAGCCCCTCGGCCTCGCCTCCGAAGCGCTCTGGCTGGCGCTCCGCGGCAATCTCTCTGTGTTCAGCGATATCGCCGGTCTTGCGACACTGGTCACCGGACCCGTCACCCCGGTGATCGCCGACGAAGACCGCGAGTTTCTCGTTCAGGCCGGCGAACTGCTGCCGCCCGAGCCGTGGGATGAAACCACCTGGTCGAAATGGACCGATGCCCTCAAGGCCGCCACCGGCCGCAAGGGCAGGGCGCTGTTCCACCCACTCCGCCTTGCCCTCACCGGCCGGGAGCAGGGGCCCGAACTCAAGTCCCTGCTGCCGCTTGTGGGGCGTACGGCGTGTCTGGCCCGACTACCCTGACCCGCTTGTCGCCGAACTGCACGATCCGGCCCGCCGACTGAGCAGCCGTCACTGGCTGGGCGACCACCACCGGTTTCGGCGTCTCGCCCGGCGCAGCCGGACGCGGGCGCGGCAGCGGCACGTTCACATAGACGCCGGCATCGGCCACCTGGGTGATCGGCGCGGTGATCACATTCGAGGCGATCCGGCGGCTGTCGCGCACCGGCAGCGGGAAGGTCATCCCGCGGAACGTCACCATCGCCCGCGTACTCCCGTCTCCCAGTTGCGCCAGTGCGATCGAGCCCTGGTCCTGCGTCGAGCTGCATTTGCTGGTGGTGTCGAACTCGGTGCGGAACTTGAACGCGGTCGGCAGGTTCGCGTAGGGCTCGCCGAACTCGTTGATCATCTGCTCCGGTTCCTGCCCCGGATTGTCGTAGTAGTAGAGGTCCACGTCGAGCCCGGGGCATTGCGCCCGGCATTGCTCGGCGTCGTTGGACACGTAGTCGACCAGCGTCGAATAGCTGATCGGCCACCAGAACCCGTCGGTCTTCCTGACACACAGCGTCCGCACCGTGTGATAGTTGCCATACGGGTCGAACTGATCGCCGCGAACCCCGCCCTCGCCGTCGAACTCCTGCGTGAACCCCCCGAACAGCCGCTCGAACAGGTTTCCCCGGCTCTCGCGCTCCACGGTGACGCGCGAGCGGCCGTCGCAATCGAAGCGCGCCATCTCCTGCAGGATCGCCTCACGCTGCTGCGCCACCGCTTCGCCGGTATCGACGCTCTGCGATAGCTGCTGCACGTCCTCGCGGCCGCGCAGCACTTCGCGCGCCAGCGCCCGGCATTCGCCCGAAAGCCGACGGCCGGCCTTGGCGTCGTCGTTGCAGCCCTGCCGGACATAGGCGCTTTCCGAGCGCTGCACCTCGCGCTGCAGCCGCTTCAGTTCGCCGCCGCCCGAATTCTGGAAGTCGGCGTTCCGGTCGAGCGAGCGTAGCGTCGCCTGCAGCCGCGCGCAGCTGTCGGCCTGCGCATAGGCAGTGGAAACGTCGATCAGCAGCCCGACCCACGCCGTGAGCAGCAGCACGGCGAACCGGAGCAGGAATTTGGCGGCGCTGGGCCGGACGCTGGACATCATTTCATACCGGTTCATGTTGCCATCCCGTTAGTCGGCCAATGCGCCCAAACCGAGACAGGACAAGGGATTCGGGCCGCGTATTAGCACAACCGCATCACCCTTGAAGCGCGGTAAGCGCGTCCGCTGCACCCGGCGGCGTTGCAGATAACAAAGCCGTGAAGACGGTCTTTGGTTCCGTGAGGACTAACCGCTGACAGATGGTGTTGTCGAACGGGAGGGTCGCGCCCGGATATTCCCAACCAACGGTACCTATTGTCGAATTCCCAGCGTCATCCGGACCCTCATATGGATCTTCAGGAGTAAATCGATGCCGTCGAACAAGTTCATTGCGTTTGCGCTGGCCGCCGTTGTGGCCGCTGTCGCGACCCTCGCCATCGCCCAGGACGTGACCAAAACGCCCGACCCGGCACTCGCCGCCCTGACCCCCGAGGAGATGGTCCTCAAGCGCCAGGCCATCATGAAGGAAGACGGCGGCATCCTGAAGGGCGCCGGGGCTCTCAGCGGCGCCGACGCCGTCGCCGCGGCCGACCACCTCGTCACCAACTTCTCCAACCTGACGGCGCTGTTTCCCGAGGGCTCGGCTGTCGGCGAGACCGGCGCGCTGCCGGTGATCTGGGAGAAGCACGCTGACTTCCAGGCGATCTTCGCCAACGCCGTCGCCAAGGCGACCGAGATGAAGGCGGCCGCCGAAGCTGGCGACGCCGATGCCTATGCCGCCTCGATCAAGACCATCGGCGGCTTCTGCGGGCAGTGCCACGAGACCTTCAGGAAGAAGAAGGAGCAGTCCTGATCCTCAGGTCTCTCCCTCATAAAACCAGCGGGGGGTCCCCAGACGGGCCGCCCGTTGCATTTCTGCCCGATAGTCGAGGCATGGTTTGTATGGTTAGGTGCGCCGTCGCGCGCCTCGCGCCCGTAGGAGTAACCCGTGCAAGTCCGCATCGCTGTCGCCGCGCTCGCCGGCCTGATGATCATTTCCGCCGCCCCTGCCGCCTTGGCGCAGACTCCGGCGGATTTCACCAAGTTCAACGAATCCTGCCTCGCCGCGGCGCCGTTCCTGCTCGGCCAGGTCCCGGACGGGGTCGATACCGCCTCGATCCTCAGCCCGCTCTGCGGTTGCCTCGCGACCTCTTTCAAGGACCTGCCGCAGACGGATGTCGACGTCCTCGCGGCGGACCTGCGCGGCGAAGGCACCGACGCGGTCCACACGGCGCATGGCAGCTACGACAAGGTCGCTGAAACGGCGCGCCAGGGGCTGACCACCTGCTTTGCCAGCCCCGAGGTCGTCGCGGCCATGGAGAAGGCTGCGCCTCCGGCCACCGCACCGGCTCCCGCTCAGCCGGCTCCAGTCAGCCCGCCGCCGACCGAGCCGGCGCCGCCCGCCACGCCCCCGGCAACACAGTAATAACCTCATCGGCAGGGGCGCTCCGGCGCCCCTTGCTTTCTGCCCGGACTGAAGTCAGATTGCGCGGCATGAAAACCAGCACCGCGATCTGCATTTCCGGCTGCTCCATTATCCGCTAGGCATTGCTGGCGGCGCGGTTTTCTTCATCCCGAATTCTCTAGTCCCGAAGAACCCGCCCGCGAGCGTCTCATCGTGCGCGAGGAATTTTGACTTTGGGCGAGACCACGACACTGCGGCTGCACAACACGCTGACCCGGGCGAAGGAGAACTTTGTCCCCATCGATCCCGGCAATGTCCGCATGTATGTGTGCGGGCCGACGGTCTACGACTACGCCCATATCGGCAACGCCCGCCCGGTGATCGTCTTCGACCTGTTGTACCGGCTGCTGCGCCATCTCTACGGCGCGGAGCACGTCACCTATGTGCGCAACATCACCGACGTCGATGACAAGATCAACGCCAGGGCGGTGCGCGACCATCCCGGCCTGCCGCTCAACGAGGCGATCCGCAAGGTCACCGAAACCACCGCCGCGCAGTACTTCAAGGACGTCGCCGCGCTCGGCACGCTCGAGCCCGATTTCCAGCCGCGCGCCACCGACAATATCCCCGGGATGCAGTCGCTGATCACCTCGCTGCTCGGCAGCCGCCACGCCTATGAGGCGGCGGGCGAAGTGCTGTTCGACGTCGGCTCGATGCCGGACTACGGCAAGCTCAGCGGCCGCAACCTCGAGGACAACCTCGCCGGCGCCCGCGTCGAGGTCGACGCGCACAAGAAGAACCCGGCCGATTTCGTGCTCTGGAAGCAGTCGAGTGCGGACGAGCCCGGCTGGGACAGCCCGTGGGGCAGGGGCCGCCCCGGCTGGCACATCGAATGCTCGGCCATGAGCGAGCGCTATCTCGGCCAGGTCTTCGACATCCACGCCGGCGGCCTCGACCTGATCTTCCCGCACCACGAGAACGAAATCGCCCAGTCCCGCTGCGCCCACGGCACGCCGGTGATGGCCAGCTATTGGCTCCACAACGGCTTCCTGCAGGTCGAGGGCCAGAAGATGTCGAAGAGCCTCGGCAACTTCATCACCATGCATGAGCTGCTCGAGGCCGAAAAATTCGGCGGCCGCAAATGGCCCGGCGAGGTGCTGCGGCTCGCCATGCTGATGACCCACTATCGTGAGCCCATCGACTTCTCGGTGAAGCGTCTCGAAGAGGCCGAGCAGAAACTCCGCGACTGGCAACGCGCCGCGAAACCGAAACCGGGCACGCCGCCCGAGCCCTCGGTGATCGCCGAACTCACCGACGACCTCAACTTCCACCGCGCGGCTGTGGCGCTGGATGTGGTGGCAAGGAAGGCCAACCGCGGCACCGAGACCGCCGCCAATTGCCTCGCCGCAACGCTTGAATTCCTCGGCTTCACCACGAACGGCCTGCTGCAATCCGACACCGACGCCCCCGCCGGAGTCGCTGAAGCCGTCGCCGCCCGCCTGGCCGCCCTCAACACCAGGGATTTCGCCAAAGCCGACACCATCCGCGCGCAATTGCTGACACAAGGTGTCCAGCTGATGGACTACAAGGATGAAGCAGGCCAGCGGCAGACGAAATGGGAGATAAAATGACCGGCGAAACTTCCCGTCACCCGCCCTTCGGGCACCCTCTCCCTCAAGGGGAGAGGGGCGATGCGGCACGATCGCGCCCCCGCCTCCCCTCTCCCCTTGAGGGAGAGGGTGCCTCGCGCAGCGAGGCGGGAGAGGGGCAGTTCAGCAAAGGACCAACACCATGAGCGCCCTTGATCACGTCGCCATCTCCACCGCCGACTACCCCACCTCGCTCGCCTTCTACGAAGCCGCGCTGGCCCCACTCGGCATCAAGACCCACATGAAGTTCGAGGGCGACGACGGCAATGTCGCCGGCCTCGGTACCGAGATGCCGTTCCTGTGGATCGGCGATGGCGGCAAGCTGACCGGGGGGCGGGTGCATATCGCGCTCCGGGCCAACTCCCGCGCCGAGGTCGATGCGTTCTACGCCGCGGCCATGGCGGCGGGCGGCAGGGACAACGGCCCGCCGGGCCTCCGTCCGCACTATCACGCCACCTACTACGCCGCCTTTGTCTACGATCCGGATGGCCACAATATTGAGGCGGTCTGCCATGCTCCCGAGTGAGACTACCGGCACCGGACGAGGTTTCCCCGCGTGAGTGCGCTGCGCAGCTACTATCCCGAGATCGAACCCTACGCCTCCGGCCACCTCGATGTCGGCGACGGCCACGAGATCTATTGGGAACGCGTCGGCACGCCCGGCGCCAAGCCTGCCGTGTTCCTCCATGGCGGCCCGGGCGGCGGGCTGAGCCCCAACCAGCGCCGGGTGTTCGATCCCTCGCGCTACAACGTGCTGCTGTTCGACCAGCGCGGCTGCGGCAAGTCGCGGCCCTTCGCCGAACTCGAGCACAACACTACCTGGGACCTCGTCGCCGATATCGAGCGACTGCGTGAAATGGCCGGCGTCGAGCAATGGCTGGTGTTCGGCGGCTCCTGGGGCTCCTCGCTGGCCCTCGCCTATGCCGAAAAGCACCCGGACCGGGTGAGCGAACTGGTGCTGCGCGGCATCTTCACGCTGCGCCGGTGGGAACTGCTCTGGTACTACCAACATGGCGCCTCGCTGCTCTTCCCCGACAAATGGGAGCGCTTCGTAGCGCCGATCCCGCCCGAAGAGCGGCATGACATGATCGGCGCCTATCGCCGGCGCCTCACCAGCGCCGATCGCGACATCCGGCTCGGCGCGGCGCGCGAATGGGCCCGCTGGGAGGGCGAGACGATCACGCTGCTGCCCGACCCGCAGGTCAGCGACACGTTCTACGGCGACGAGTTCGCGCTCGCCTTCGCCCGCATCGAGAACCACTATTTCGTCCATGCCGGCTGG
>NZ_JAQGJL010000403.1 GCF_028290645.1 Devosia sp.
ACTGCGCCGCGTGGGAGGTGTCGATCTGCGCGGCGAGGCGGTCGAGGTTTTCGGCCGTCAGCTGGTCGGAGGCCGGGGCCGTCATGCCGTCGGGGTCGCCGACCGCGCGATTGCGGTAGCGGTAGGCGTGCTTGGTGGCTTCGACGAGGCCGTGGATGTGGGCAAAGCTCTCCGCCTCGGTGACGCCGAGCCGGTCGAAGATGCCGAGGATCAGCAGCGAGGCGATGCCCTGCGTCGGCGGCGGTAGGTTGTAGACCGTGCCGACCGAGGTTTCGAGCTTCAGCGGGGTCACGAAACCGGCACGATAAGCCTCGAAATCCGTCTGCCGCAGCGGGCTGCCGGCCGCCTCGAGGAAGCGGCCGTTGGCGACGGCGAGCTCGCCTCGATAGAAGCTGTCGAGCCCATGTTCGGCTAGATGCCGGAGCGTGCCGGCGAGGGCCGCCTGGACCAGCCGGTCGCCCGGCTTCGGCGCCTTGCCGTCGATGAGGAATACCTCTGCAAAACCCTCGACCGACGCCAGTTGCTCGAAGCGCGATGCGGTGAGCTTGGCCTGGCTCTGCGACACGGCGATGCCGTTCTCGGCATGTGCGATGGCAGGGGCGAGCAGTTGCGCAAGGGTCATGCGGTTGGCGGGATCGAGCTCCAGGGCCAGCTGCCAGCTGGCAATGGCGCCCGGCACCAGGAGGGTTGCGTCCGGTCCGCGCACCGGAATCTCGGTGTGGCCGCGCTCGCGGTACCAGTCGGTAGTGGCGAGCCGGGCCGCCCGGCCGGCGCCGGAGATGCCGACGGGCGCCTGCCCCGGCCGCTGGATGAGCCAGAAGGCGTCGCCGCCGATGCCGTTCATCTGCGGGTAGACCACGGCGATCGCCGCCGCGGCAGCCACCATCGCCTCGATCGCGGTGCCGCCGGCCATCAGCACGTCGCGGCCGGCGAGCACAGCCAGCCGGTGCGGCGCGGTTACGGCGCCGTTGAGGCCGAGGGCACTATGGATCATTGCGGGCACTTTCAGTTTGGAGCGAGCCGCACATCATCCCAGTTCGACGGGCCGGTCAACGTCGCCCATAGTGGTATTTTCGGGCCGCGTGGCGGGGCGTTGTCGCACCTGCGTCCCGGCATGATATGATCGGTGGTGCGGAGCTGGTGATGCCGGACGACAAGAAAAGGGACGTGATCCTCGATACGACCGGCGACGCGGTGCAGCTGGCGAAGACGCTGATCCGCTCTGCCCAGTCGGCCTCGATCGCCACGATCGAGCCCGGCACCGGCTGGCCGATCGCCACGCGGGTCGGGGTCTCGACCGATGTCGACGGCGCGCCGATCATCCTGATTTCGCGCCTCGCGGTGCATACCGGGGCGCTGCTGGCCGATCCGCGCTGCTCGCTGCTCGTGGGCTATCCCGGCAAGGGCGACCCGCTCGCGCACCCCCGCGTCAGCATTCAGTGCGAGGCGCGCGAGGTGGAGCGGGACAGCGACGAGCACATGCGGCTCGATGCGAGATATCTGGCCCAGCAGCCGAAGGCCCAGCTCTATTCCGGGCTCGGGGACTTTCGCTACTTCCGGCTCGAGCCGAAGAGTGCCTCGCTGAACGCCGGATTTGGCCGCGCCTATGCGCTGAAGCGCGAGGACATCATCGACTGACTGTCAGGGAACCGAGCGCCGCGCGGCTTCCGTCCAAGGTCGCAGGTGTCAACGCATCATTGATCGGCTATGGCAGCCTCGGCGCCGCAGAGACGCCCGAGGGGAGAGAGCATGATCTACGAGTTGCGAATCTACACCTGCCCGCCCGGCCGGCTGCCCGACCTTATGCGTCGGTTCGAGGACCATACACTGAAGCTGTGGGAGCGGCACGGCATCGAGCAAGCCGGGTTCTGGACCACGCTCATCGGCAATTCGAACAACGATCTCACCTACATGCTGCGCTGGCCATCGCTTGCGGCGCGCGAGGATCGCTGGGCGGCATTCCTTGCCGATCCGGAATGGCAGGAGGCCCGAAAGGCGTCGGAAGCCAACGGGCCGATCGTCGCCAATGTCGCGAGCCAGCTCCTCACCCCCACGGGGTTCTCCAGCCAGCGCTGAGGCCTGCTCCCCCGCTGCGCTGCGAGCGACCGAACGCCGATCGACAAGCTGCCGGAGAGGGTTGGCTAGCGTTCGGCGCCCGTGCAATATCGCCGCCAAGGGTTGAGGCGGGAGACCGGATATGGGTGGACGATCGGGCGGCAAGCGGCCGGCGCTGGCGTTCGCCTATGACCCGATCTACACCGAGCGGGTCTTCACCCCGGAGCAGTTGAGCCGCCTTGCCGGTTTCTGCGCTGTGCTGAGCTACGATCCCATCCTCCGCATCGACACACCGGTGGCGCGCAAATTGCTGCGCGAGGCGGAAATCCTGGTCACCGGCTGGGGCCCGCCGATGCTTGACGAGGCACTGCTCGCCGCCGCGCCGAACCTGCGCCTCATCGCCCACTCGGCGGGATCGGTGAAGTATTTCATCGCGCCCGAGGTGTTCGAGGCCGGGATCACGGTCACCAATGCGGTTGCGGCCAATGCCGTGCCGGTCGCCGAGTACACGTTGGCCGCGATCCTCTTCGCCAACAAGCAGGTGCTGCGGTTCCGCGATCTCTATCGCGAGCGGCGGAGCGAACTGCGTGCCGATCCGATCATGGCCGAGCCGCTCGGCAATTTCGGCAAGGTGGTGGGGATCATCGGCGCCTCGCGCATCGGGCTGCGGGTGATCGAACTGCTCAGGCCCTTCGATTTCGAAGTGCTGCTCTACGATCCATATGCGAGCGAGGCGCAGGCCCGCGCCATGGGCGCCACGCTTGTTGGTCTCGACGAACTGATGGCACGCGCCGACGTGGCGTCGCTCCATGCCCCCGCAATCCCCGCGACCCGGCAGATGATCGACGCGCGCCGGCTGGCGCTGCTGCGCGACGGGGCGACGTTCATCAATACGGCGCGCGGCAGCGTGGTGGACCACGCGGCGCTCGAGCGCGAGCTGGTGTCGGGCCGCATATCGGCGGTGATCGACGTCACCGAACCGGAGGTGCTGCCTGCCGCCTCGCCGCTCTACGAATTGCCCAACGTGCTGCTGACGCCGCATATGGCCGGCGCGATCGGCGCCGAGCGCGAGCGGCTGGGAACGCTCTGCGTCGACGAGGTTGAGCGGTTCGTCACCGGGCAACCGCTGCAGCACGCAGTCGCCTACGATATGCTCGAGCGGCTGGCGTAGCGCCGCACGGGAGGGGGAACATCACCATGCGCATCGTCATCGGCTCGGACCACGCGGGCTTTCCGCTAAAGGGCGCCATCGCGGCGCATATTCGCGGCCTCGGGCACGAGGTCGCTGACGCCGGGTCGTACGATCCTGCGCCAGTCGACTTTCCCGATATCGCCAAGGAGGTGACCCGAGCCATCCTCACGGGCACGGCGGATCGCGGCATCATGGTCTGCGGCACCGGCGTGGGCGCGGCGATCGCGGCCAACAAGGTCAAGGGCATCCGCGCTGCGGTCTGCCATGACGTGCACTCGGCGCACCAGTCGGTGGAGCACGACGACGTCAACGTCATGTGCATCGGGGCGCAGATCGTCGGCGCGTGGCTGGCGGTCGACCTCGTGACGGCCTTCCTCAATGCCGAGTTCTCTACCGAGGAGCAGTTTCGCCGGCGCGTGGCGAAGCTTGCGGAGATGGAAAGGTGAATGAAACTTGGGGGCGCCGGTGCGCGGAAGTGCGTGCAGTCATCAATCGCGTGCGTAGAAACCGGCGTATCTAGACGGCCACTATTACCCATATGCGGGAGCTGCGCTTCTTAATGCGGTTGTCTGTGTCCGACATCGAGTGCTTATTGCAGACTTATTCCAAAGGGCGCACTCAGAAATGGATATTGCCTTACGATTTCAACGATTCGTCCAAGGGATTGGGGTGGCGATTCGGCTTCCAGCGCTGCTGGGGACAATATTCCTGCTCTGCGGGGTAAGTGGTGTGATGGCGCAACCGTACAGCAGCTCGGTTTCCATCGCTGTCTCCCCGGCTTCCGGACCTTATCACGTCGGCGACGTAGTGACTGTAACGGGCACAGTTACCGCGTCGGCAGGCAACGTGGGGAGCGGGTGGCATGCCGTCGCGTTCTATAACAATAACGATCAACAAAACGCTGATGAAATCTTGCTATCCGGCACCTAGTCGGTACAGCTAGCTATCAGGTGACTTTATCGGCGCTTGGCGACAACGAGATAATGTTCTGGTACAGCGGATCAGACGATGTGTCCTCCAGCAACAGCACCGTTACCCTCAGCGCGATCGCCCCAGCCAGTACAACGACCCTAAGTATCACACCCAACCCGGTTGCACCGGGTGAAGAGGTTACGCTCGTTGCCACTGTTGCCGCCACGGCGGGCGAGGTTACCGGCGGCCTGGGGGTCACGTTCTTTGACGGGAGCGTCCTTCTCGATACCGTCGAAGTTGTCGACGGGCCGCTTTCGGGCACGGCTACACTAACGACGTCGTTCTCGACGGCCGGCCCACACATCATCACCGCGGCTTTCAACGGTACGACCAGCGTCGGCGCCAGCAGCATTGAAGGAACCGCCGATGTAGTGGAAGTGTCCCTGGACAGCGCCAACCTTCGCGCAACTCAAATTTCGGCAAGCCGGCTAGAGGCGCTCAACTCCGGCCGGGCCTTCGTCGATGCCATCCAGGCTTCGATCCATGGCGGGTTCAATGCCGGCCACCAGCTGACGCTGGGCGCCAACAGCGTGCAGATGAGCTATGTGCCGGAGGCTGTGGATGATGTTGCATGGCCGGACGGCACCGTGCCCGCCGGCAATACGCAGATCTGGGCAAATCTGAGCGGCGCCGGCGTCGGCGGCTGGGGGAATGGTGACGCGGATACGATTTCGGGCCTGCAGATCAACGCCCTGGCCGGCATCTCCTACAAGCTGACGCCGGAACTCCTAGTCGGCGTGGTGGGGGGCTATGAGGCCTTCCACTACAACTCGACGACCATGGACAGCACGCTGAGCGGCGATGGCTGGACCCTGGGGGGCTATGTCGGGGGCAACATTGCCGACGACATCAAGGTATTCGCGGCCTTGGGGTATAGCGGACTCGGCTATGACGGCACAGCCGGAGCCGCCACCGGCTCGTTCGACGCCTGGCGCGTGACTGCCAGTGCCGGCATAGGCGGGGCTGTCGACACTTACGGCTTCACCATTGAACCCTCGCTCAACATCTTCGCGCTGTGCGAAGGCCAGCAGGGCTATACGGACAGCCTGGCCACTACGCAGGCCGCGCGCGATTTCATGACCGGCCAGGCATCAGCGGTGGTCAAGCTCCTGTATCCGCTGGCGGCGGAAGGCATGGACATGCTGCCCTATGCCGGACTGTATGCCGACTACACCGTCGAAGGCGACAGCGAGGACCTCCCGGCACTGGGCCTGGGTGGTCTGGTAACGGGGCTCGATGGAGGTGTGTCGGGGCGCATCATCGGCGGCGTGGGCGCGAGTTTCGATGGCGGCGCAAAGTTCGATTTCGGCGCCCAACTCGGCGGGATTGGGGCAGATCTGCGCACATACAGGTTCACGGGTGCATTCAGCCTGCCGCTTTAGCGAGAAGCTCGCTAAAGCGGTTGCAACGCTGGCGGAGTTAGGGTGGTGAGCGCCCAACTCACCCACTGGCGCTCCGGGTTGCGCCGTCAGCTCCGCCAGTGTGCGACGGGCTCGCTGAGGGTCTGCAGCGTCTCGGCCGGCTCGCCGTCGATGCGGCGGAGCAGCAGGCGGGTGAGTTCGACCCCGGCGGCGTAGACGTCCTCTTCGATGGTGTCGACGCCCGGGAACACCGTCGACAGGATGTCCGAGGTCTGCTTGCAGATGAAATGGATGTCGCGCTCGAGCATCACGCCGCCATCCTGGAGCCCGCACAGCATCGAGATGGCGCGGGTCTCGCTGTCGCAGATGAAGCCATCCGGGCGGTCGGCGCGATCGGCGAGGTCGCGGCCGAACTGGCGCATCTCCGCCGATGCGGGGCGGATGGCCTTCTGCACCACGACGCGGCTCTTGACGCCATGCCTCGCCGCAGCGCGCTCGAGCGTACGGACGATGTTGTGGTAGTTGTTGGTGGTGTCGTCGCCGATCGCCAGCATCACGTCGCGGCAGCCCTTCTCGACCAGCCGCTCCACCGCGAGTTCGGTGAAAGCCTCGGCGTGGAAGTCGTGGAACGGGTGCGGCGTGAAGAACTCGGTCCGACCATGGCTGACGAACGGAAAGTCATGGTCCATCATCAGCTGAACGCGCCGGTCACGCGCCCCGGTATGGGTGATGATCACCCCGTCTGCGGTCCGGTTCTCGAGGATGTAGCGCACCGTCTCGACCGACGCGACGCGATCGAATTCCGGCATCACCGTCAGGTGGTAGCGGGTGCCGCCGATGGCCTCGCCGATGCCGCGGATCATGTGGCGGGAGAAGTCGATCGCCTCGTCGGAGCCATCGAGCACCAGCGCGATGACGTTGGTCTTGCCGGTCCTGAGGCGCACCCCCGCACGGTCCGGTACGTAGCCGACCGAGCGCGCCGCGGCTTCGACCTTCTGGCGCGTCTCTTCCTTCAGCGACGCGCCACCTCGAAGCGAGAGCGACACCGTCGACAGGCTGAGCCCGGTCAGTTCGGAGATGGTCTTGAGCGTCGCCCGCTTGCCCCGTGGCTGGCGGATATTTCTGCCGGCATCCGGCTTTGATTTCGTCATCGTCGTTTCTGCAACCCCGGCCTCCTCATACACCCGACACCAGTTGTCGGGAACCTGAGAAAAATTGCATCGCTGCAATTTTCACGCCAATCGATATTCACGCCGAAAACTGCACCAACACACTGATACATATAGCATATCTTCTGCATCTTCGGTGCAGGCCAAGCAATTCTGCATCACTCGTTGCAACGTTGCAATAAATGCGCTTAGCTCAATGTGCACTCAGGAGGTGCCGCGCAGCCCGCGCATGACGGTTGCGACGCCAAACATTTGGAGGAGGAATTCATGCTCAAACGGACTCTCTTGTCGTCGGTCACGGCGATAACGCTCCTGGCGGCAGCTGCGGTGCCCGCCAAAGCAGAAGTGACCTTCATGTATGCCGAATGGCTTGCCTCGCTGGTCGAACCGGGGATCACCGCGTTCGAGGCCGAGACCGGCGAAAAGGTCAACGCGATCAAGCTGCCCGGCGCGGGCTATGACCAGCGCATCGCGCTCGACCTGTCCGCCGGCACCGCCGCCGACGTGATCCAGATGGACTCGTTCATGGTCTCCGAGCTCGCGTCGGCGGGCTATCTGCATCCGCTGAACGACCAGGCCGCCGGCTGGGACCAGTATCAGTACTACATGCCGGGCCTGCTCGAAGTGGCCTCCTATGACGGCAAGGTCTACGCCCTGCCGACCGACACCGACGTGCGCATGCTCTGGTATGACAAGTCCAACTTCGAGAAGGCCGGGATTCCCGTGCCGTGGGAGCCCAAGAGCTGGGCCGACGTGCTCGATGCTGCCCAGAAGCTCAAGGATGCCGGTGTCCAGTATCCCTTCCAGCTGCCTGCCGGCACCAAGCAGGGCGAGGCCGCTACGATGCAGGGCTTCTACATGGCGCTGCTCGGAGCCGATGTTCCCGAAGGCGACCGCAATCGACTGCTCAACCGCGCGACCGGCCAGTGGATCGGCGACAGCCCCGCACTCCGGCGCACGCTCGATCTCTACCACCAGGTCTATGTCGAAAAGAAACTGACGCCGGCCGACCTCAACTACGCCGCCGATATCGGGGCCGCGGTCCGCGAAGCGCTCGCCAACGACCAGCTCGGCATTCTCGCCTCGGGGTCGTGGGAGGACGCGTGCCTGTGGGATTGCAACGGCGTGAACCTGCCGAGCCGCGAGGAGCGCGATGCCATGGTCGGCTGGACGCCGTGGCCGGGTTCGGGTGAACCGGGCACCAAGGCGACGACCAACATCTCAGGCGGCTGGACCATCGGCGTCAATGCCAAGGCCGCCGACAAGGATCTCGCCTTCAAGCTGGTGACGACGATCTTCGACGTGGGCAACTTCAAAGCCTGGACGCTCGCCAACCATCGCATGGGCGTTCGTACCGACATCTCGGAATCGCCAGAGTACATGGAAGACGCATACCTCGCCAAGGCGACGGCGCTTGCCGCCGATACTACCGGCCGCGACACGGTGCCCGGCTACCAGACCGTGTCCGCGCTGGTGCAGCAGATGACCGCTGACATTCTCGATGGCCAGAGCGTCGAGGACGTGATCGCCGGCTATCATGCCGCGCTCGTCGACGAGTTCGGGGAAGAAAAGGTCATGACCTACGAGTAGGCCATTCCGCCCGACACGGCGGCGCCCGGGCTCTGCTCCGGGTGCCGCCGTGACGTGGCGCGGTAGACCGAAGCTGGTCCACCGACCTTCATCCCCCGATTGACGAGCCGCCCATGAGAAACCAGGCCAACCCCTGGATCACCAGCAATCTGCCGCTCCTCGGCCTCGCCATGCTGCCGGCCATCATCCTGATCGGCGCCTTGGTCTATTTCACCGTCTGGGCCTTTACCTTCAGCTTCACCGACCTCGCGCTTGTCGGTCGAAAGTCGGTCGAATGGTCATGGGTGGGGTTCGAGAATTTCGAGCGGCTGTTCACGCGGCGCGGTTTTCTTGAATCGCTGTGGACCACGATCATCTTCGTCTTCTTCTCGGCCATTGTCGGCCAGTCGGTGCTCGGGTTCCTGCTCGCCACGGCGTTGCGCGGCACCAGCTCGACGCTGAAGACCGTGGTCGAGGTCTGCATCATGCTGGGCTGGCTCCTGCCGGACATCGTCGCGGCGTTCCTGTGGTCGGCGACAACCTCCCAGACCGGGCTTATCAACGCGCTGATCGTCGTGCCGCTCGGCTTCCGGCCGGTCAACTTCATCAACGAGTTCGCTTTGCCGGTCGTCACCATCGCCAATATCTGGAAGGGCACCGCCTGGTCGTACCTGCTGTTCTCGGCGGCGCTCGACTCGGTGTCGCGCGAGGTGGTCGAGGCGGCCAAGATCGACGGCGCCACCCCGTTCCAGCGCACCTGGCTGGTGGTCCTGCCGATCATCCGGCCGCATATCGCGACCAACATGCTGTTCATCACCATCTGGACCTTCACCTATTTCCCGCTGATCTTCGCGATGACCGGCGGCGGGCCGGGCCGACAGACCGAAACGCTGGCCGTGTTCCTCTACAACCAGAGTTTTTCGCGCGGCAATCTGGGCTTCGGCAGCGCCATATCGGTGGCCATGCTGCTCATCGTCGGGGCCCTGTCGCTGATCTATCTGCGCATGCTGCGGGAGCCGAAATAGATGGAACCCGGCACCGCTCCCTCGCGCGTCCTGTCGCTCGGCCTGGCCTTCATGGCGCTGATCTGGGTCAGCCCCTTCGCCTGGCTGTTCACCAACGCCTTCGATCCCGCGGCCACCGGAAGGCTCGCCATTCCGCAATCGATCGGGCTCGAGAATTTCGCATCGGCCGTCAGCGGCAACGCCGGGCAGCAGTTCCTCAATTCGCTGCTGATCGCCGCCGGCACGGCGACGCTGAGCGTCCTCGTCGGCATTGCAGCCGCCTATCCGTTGTCACGGCTGCGCATCCCCGGGCGCAATGCGTTCCTGTGGACGCTGGTGCTGCTGCGCATGCTGCCTTCGATCGGGGTCCTGGTGCCGATCTATTTCGCGGCGCAACGGGGCGGGCTGCTGAACCAGCTCGGCGTGATCATCGCGCTGGCCATCCTCAACCTGCCGTTCACCCTGCTGCTGCTCAAGAACTTCTTCGACACCATCCCGATCGAGCTCGAGGAAGCCGCCTATGTCGACGGCGCCTCGCTCTGGCAGATCGTCACGAGGATCGTCATCCCGATGTCGCGGGCCGGCATCGCGGTAGTCTGGTTCTTCAGCTTCACCGGCGCCTGGAACGAGTTCCTGCTGCCGCTGATCTTCTCACGGGTCGAGGCGGCGTTTCCGATGTCGGTCGGGCTCTACGCCGCCTTCGGTCTGCAAGGGGCCATCGACTACGGGTTCCTTGCCGCCTTCTCGATCGTCTACGCGGCGCCGGCAGTCGGCGTGTACTTCCTGCTGCGGCGGAACATGAACACCGGGTTCGCCGGTGTCGGGGTAAAAGGATAGCCTGAATGAACTCCCTCTCGAGCAAGCTTGGCCTCCTCGATGACGACATCAAGGAGGAGGACAAGCTCTTCCGGCTGTGCGCCGACCTCAAGGCCAAGATCCTGACGCCCGTCCCCGGCGACTTCGCCTGGCGCTACAGCGAGGCCGATCTCGGCGCCGACGAGGCACTGAAGGCCGATTGGCGCACCTGGCCGGCCTTCACCGACAAGACCGTGTGGAGCAAGAAGCAGGGCCACACCTGGTTCGCCGCCGAGGTGGTGGTTCCGGAGGAAGCTGCCAGGAAGACGCTGGTGCTGCGCTTCACCTCGCAATGGCAGGACCGGCCCGGGACCACCGACCCCCAGTGCCTCGCCTATCTCGACGGGCACATCGCCCAAGCGATCGACGGCAACCACACCGAACTGGTGATCGCCCGCGATGCTGTGCCGGGCACTAGGCGCATCCTGCTCGTCAACGCTTTCACCTTCTTCGATCGCCCGCTGGTCGGCTTCAAGGCCGAGTTCATGGTCCGCCACGAGCGGGCCGAAAAACTCTACTACGACCTCATGACCCCACTCGAGGTGGCGACACGCCTGACGCAGATCGACGGGCGGCGGCACGCCATCCTCAACCTCGTGGAAAGATCGCTCCGCGCGCTCGACCGGCGCGGCGGAGTTAACCCCCAGTTCGAGGCCTCGCTGCCGGCGGCGGAAGCGATCGCCTCCGAGATCTACGAACTGGTCGATACCGAGGTGCAGCCGACCATCTCGGCCGTCGGGCACACCCATCTCGATGTCGGGTGGCTCTGGCGGATCATGCACACGCGCGACAAGACCGGCCGCAGCTTCGCTACCGTCCTGAAGTTGATGGAGGAGTATCCGGACTTCGTCTTCATGTACAACCAGTCGGTGCTCTTCAACTTCCTCAAGACCGACTATCCCGAAATCTGGGAGGGGGTCATCCAGCGCCAGAAGACCGGCCAGTTCGAGATCGAAGGCGCCATGTGGGTGGAGCCCGACGCCAACATCATCTCGGGCGAATCCATGGTCCGCCAGATCATGCGCGGCCGACGCTTTCACCTCGAGCATTTCGGCGTCGTCCCCAAAACCGTCTGGCTGCCCGATACGTTCGGCTATTCCGCCAACCTGCCGCAGGTGATGGCCCGCTCCGGCCTCGAATACTTCGTCACCTCCAAGCTCAGCTGGAACGATACCGACCGGCACCCCTACGACACCTTCTTCTGGCGCGGCATCGACGGCACGGTGACCAAGGCGCAGTTGATCACCGCGCAAAAATTCGACAGCGAGCGCATCTACACCACCTACAATTCCGACCTCTCGGTCTCCGAAGTCATGGGCGCCTGGAAGCGCTACGAGCCGAAGTCGGTCAACGACGAGGTGCTGCTCTGCTACGGCTTCGGCGATGGCGGCGGCGGCCCCACCCGCGCCATGATCGAGCGCGGCATTCGCCTCGA
>NZ_JAQGJL010000405.1 GCF_028290645.1 Devosia sp.
GTCCGCCAGCTCTATGCCGAGGGCAAGGTCGGCCGCGCCGAACTGCTCGAATCCGAGGCCAAGTCCTACCACTCCCCCGGCACCTGCACCTTCTACGGCACCGCCAATTCCAACCAGATGCTGATGGAGATCATGGGCCTGCACCTGCCGGGCGCCAGCTTCGTCAACCCCAACACGCCGCTGCGCGAAGCGCTGACCCGCGAGGCCGCCAGGCGCGCCCTGTCGCTCACCGCCGAGGGCAACGACTACACTCCGATCGGCCACATCGTCGACGAGAAGGCCATCGTCAACGGCCTCGTCGGCCTGCTTGCCACCGGCGGCTCGACCAACCACACCATGCACCTCGTCGCCATCGCCGCCGCCGCCGGCCTCAAGGTCACCTGGGAGGACATGTCCGAGCTCTCGGGCGCCGTCCCGCTCCTCGCCCGCGTCTATCCCAACGGCATCGCCGACGTGAACCACTTCCACGCCGCCGGCGGCATGGGGTTCCTGATCCGCGAACTGCTGGAAGCCGGGTACCTGCACGAGGACGTGAAGACCGTCTGGGGCGCCGGCCTCTCCGGCTATGCCGTCGAAGCGAAGCTCCTCGAAGACAAGCTCACTTTCGAGCCCTCGCCCGCCGTCTCCGGCAATCCCAAGGTGCTGGCGCCGGTGAAGGACGCCTTCTCCGCCAATGGCGGGCTCAAGGTGCTGTCGGGCAATATCGGCAAGTCGGTGATCAAGGTCTCAGCAGTAAAACCCGAGAACCGCGTCATCGAAGCCCGCGCCCGCGTCTTTCACACCCAGGAGGGCCTGCAGGCCGCCTTCAGGAACGGCGAACTCAACGGCGACGTCATCGCCGTCGTCCGCTTCCAGGGCCCCAAAGCCGTCGGGATGCCCGAACTCCACAAGCTCACCCCGCAACTCGGCATCCTGCAGGACCGCGGCCACAAGGTGGCGCTGGTCACCGACGGCCGCATGTCCGGCGCCAGCGGAAAAATCCCCGCCGCCATCCACATGACCCCCGAAGCCTCGGACGGCGGCGCCATCGCCAAGATCCGCGACGGCGACCTCATCCGCCTCGACGCCAACGAAGGCACCCTCACCTTCATCGGCGACGAGCGCGAATTCCTGTCGAGAACGCCGGCCACCGAAGACCTCCGCCGCGAGCATTTCGGCATGGGCCGGGAGCTGTTCGCCGGGTTCCGGGCGCTGGTCGGGACAGCGGATCGCGGGGCGAGCGTATTCGGCTGAGCCGTGCACAGAATCAAAGCAGCTAAGTGATCGGCAAATGCCGAAAAGTCTGGGCCGGGCTACTGGGGCGCTCGGTCGTCGGCATGCGAGCACCTGACGTTCGCTGTGGATACCGTGCCACGCAACGTGCCGATGCGTTCGTCGACATCGAGAAACTTCTTGGCCTTACTTTAATGCAAGTGCACTGTCTTCACCTTGGGGGCCGGTGCTGACGCGCGCTGGCTGTGACGGTTGCCGAGGTAACCGATCAACAGGAGGCAAGCGTGCTTGCAAGAATAGCCATGTCGGCGGTGGCATCCGTATCGATGGTCACCGACGCGCTGTCCTGGGATGGGGCGCGGGCATATCATCTGCGTCCTGAAGGCGCGAGCGACATCAGCCTGACCGTGACGCTCCTGCACGCTGATGGCACGATTGACCTCGGTGGGAATGTTGAAGAAGGCACCGAGCTGGACGTGAGCGTCCTGACCCCAACCTATCACCGATCCTTCGATATCCTCGGCAATGTCGGAACAGTTCTGATCGGGCTGCCGGTGGGTAACGTGTCCTTCGAGTCATTGTCTGGGATCATTGACGTGGATACGGGTTTCGCTCAGGGCGATTTGCTCGTCGGCGGGACGCTGGGACTTGTGGGGACGCCATCGCTCTCGCTTATGGAGTACGCCCAGCACAAGCCGGGATTCCAAGCCGCGGTCGCAGCGAAGCTGTTCCTTCCCACCGGCGACTATGACCCGGACAGAATGCTGAGCTTGGGGCAAAACCGGTGGTCGTTACAGGCGAGCCTGCCCATCAGCTATGTGCTGGGGGATACGATGATCGACCCGGAACTGACGACCCTTGAAGTCATGCCGGTGGTGCAGATATTCGGCGATAACGACGATCCGTTCGGCGCCGCCGTGACCAGCCAGGATCCGATATTCGGAATAGAGGGCCACATCACCCGTAACTTTGGCAACAGTGTGTGGGCCGCCCTCGATGGCTACTACGAGATCGGCGGTGAGACCTCCAGGGACGGCGTCGCTCAGGGCGATGGACTGGAGACATTGGCGCTCGGCGCAACCCTCGGTCTGGTACTCAGTCCTTCCCTCGCAATGCGTATCAGCTACCGCGAACTGGTCTATTCCAATGTGCCGGACGGCTCGGCGCGGTCCCTGGAGGTCACCTCGGCTTTCCTTTTCTGATGGCTTGGGGTTTCCTCGCCAAGGCCATCTTCAACATCCAGAACAAGGCCCCGTCGCGGACCGACTTCCCCCAGTTCGCCCATCGCTCGCATTTCCTCGCCGACGAAAAGGGCGGGGAATAAGTCGCAACCACGCCCTGGACCGAGCCAACGCGGTGAGTGGCCAGCCACCACCACTGACCAGCCGATGCGGTCTCCGACCAAAGCCCCACAGGCGAAAACCCGCGGCGCTTTTCACGCTCGAGCCAGGGCGAAGCGCGAAGCACGGCGCCTTGTGGATGGGTCTCCCTCCCCCTTGCGCGGGCTTCGAGCCAGTCGAAGGCAAAATCGCTCCCATGGAGCGATTTTAGGGGAGAAGGCCTTGAGAACTATGCTTGAAAAGGCTGGGACAGGGGTGGAAGTCCACAGCCACCAAGCTTTGCAGTCTCCGCTGCACGCCGTTCGCGCCATTCCCCCGCACCAAGGAATCTCGTACCCATCTGTGGACGCCCCGGATATCCATCGGGGCAGGGGAGGGGTTGTTGATCCGCCGCATCGTACGTTTCGCCGCCGCCTTGGCGCTCCTCGCCCTCGCCGCCTGTTCCTCGATCCCGCTCGGCACCGCAAGCAAGATGCGCGGCCTCGACTATCTCAACGACGACCTCGCGAGCCTCCTGCTCGCATTTGACGTCCCGCTGACGCTCGAGCCGGTCCCCGGCGCCTCGACCCTCGGCTTCGACATCACGACGCCCGCAAGCGGCGAGCGCCACGTCGCGGCGATCCTCGTCGAAACCGATCCCGGCGAGCTCGCCGGCACGCTGCCGCCGCCCGCCGACGGCCGCAACTACTACCTCCTGGGCTTCTCCGAGGCGGACAAGCAGGCCATCCGCGAAGCCCAGGCCTGGGCCAAGACCCTGCCCGCCGGCTCCAACGCGCCCGCCATCTCGCTCAGCCCCCGCTTCTGCCGCACCGCCGAGATCGACGCTGCGAAAACCAATATCTCGGTTCTCGTCGCGCTCCCCGGCGCCACCGGCCTCGCCCCGCTGCTGAGCAACCAGTCGCTGGCCACACTGCTCGCTAGTTCCCCGATCAAGGATCTGCCCAATTGTGCCGGACACTCGGGGTAAGATGCGCTACCCGACCCGCAGTCGGGACTCCCTTCTCCCCTTGAGGGAGAAGGTTGCGCGAAGGCCGGATGAGGGGTCCCGCAACCAACGGTTGCGAGTCGGAGCGAAGCGACGAGCGACACAACGGCGCCGAGGCACTGCGCCGCCGGCAAACGGAAAAGGCAACCCGTCGGCGCCCCTAGAACCCTCCGCCGGTCTTGAACCCGCCGCTGGTGCGGTTGCCGCTCGAGCCGGTGCGCGGCCGCGAAAAGCCGCCGCCGCTCGATCCGCCGCCACCGCCGAAGCCGCCGCCGCCGGTCGGCAGCCGGCCCCAGTTGCCGCCGAACCCGCCGTTCGACCTTCCGCCCGATGCCCCGCCGCCGAAACTCGAGTCCGGCCACTGGAAGCCGCCGCTATTGCCGCCCCAGGGCGAATCCTGCCGCGGTTGCGAATAGCCCCCGCCGGTCCAGTTCTGGCTGCGCCGCCACTGGCCCCAGTAGTCCGCCGCAGTGATCCCGCCGCGCAGGAAATCGTTGAGCAGGTCGCCCACCAGCTTGTCCTCGCCGAAGCTCGAGCGCGGGTTGTCGAAACCCTGCTTCTTGAATTCGTACTGGATGTCCTCGAGCTCGCGCCGCCGCGCCGCCAGCGTCTTCAGCCGGCTCTTCTGCTCGCGGCTGTCGCCGTCTTCCTCGATCGCCCGCTGCCGCGATTCATCGATCTGCTTGACGATCGTGTCGTCCTGCCCGGTCTCGGTGGCCCGGGCCTGAGCGAGCAGCGTCTTGATGTCCTCGCGGCCCAGTGCCTCGGCCAGCCCGTTCACCGCCGCGCTGAACGCCGGGTCGCTCCCCTGCGCCAACTCGCGCTGTTCGCGGGCCCGCTCGTCGCGCTTGTCCTCGGCCGCCACCATCTCCTGGTCGATCGCCGCAATCCGCGCTTCCGCCTTTTCCAGCGCCTCCCGCGCCGGCCTCCCGCCCGCCGCGTCGACTGCCGCCTTCTCGAGCCTCGTCACCGCTTCGCCCGCCGCCGCCGCGATCTGCTGCTGGCGGTCGGCATGCTCGCGCAGCCGCAGCGGAATCTCGTTGAGCATGGCGAAATTGACCCGCGCCTCGGGGTATCCGACCATCCGCGCGATCAGGCTGTCGAGATACTGGATCAGGTTGTTCTCGCGGTAGTTCTTCGTGCCGAAGCCGCGCTCCCATAGGTACATGAACAGCGGGTCGTCGCGATACGGCCGCCCCTTCTGCTCGCGGTCCGCCTCGGCCTGCTGGGTCTTGCGGATGCTCTCGCCGGCCACCGCCGCCAGCTCTTCGGCCGTCTTGCGCTTCTGCGCATAGTCGGGGTTCTTCACCGCCTCGACCGACACCCGGTCGGCCAGCGCTTTCAGTTCGGCCTGCGCCGCGGCCGCCGCGGCGGCCTTCTCGGTGCGCTCCTTGGCGAGCGCCGCGATCTGCTGGTCGAGCCCCTTGAGCTCCTCCTCGGCGGCGCTGAGTTCCGCGCCGTGCCTGCTCAGCATCTCGCGCGCCTTCACCTCGGCCTGGCTGAGCCGCCCGCTGAGCTCGGCCTGGATGGTCGGGTCCAGCCGCACCTCCGCGAGCTGCCGCAGCAGTTCGCTCTCGGTTTCCTTGAACTTGGTGACCAGCTCCGCCGAGCGCGCCAGGCGCTTGGCGATCTCGTCCTCCTCGCGGCGGATGTCGCGCAGCGCCTCGTCGAGCGAACGCAGGGCCTCGGGTCCGGAAAGGCTCATGCCAAGACCCGCGTGCAGGTTTTTACCATTGCGTCACGGCCCCGCCCAGCACTGGAACAACATAGTCGAGATCGAGAAAGCCGAACTGCTTCAGCCCGAGCACGTTGCGTTCGAGGATGCCGTCGTCCCGCTTGTCCGCCTCGACCGCCCGATAGGTGCTCTCCGGCACCCGGACGCCCCAGATCGCGACGTTCTCGGTCTTGCCGTTCTCTTCGTTGGTGATGGGCAGAGTCAGCGGCTTGCCGTCGGTCCCGATCGCCTCGACCACTACATAGTAGTTCGTCGCCGCGTTGTTCACCTCAGGGATGCGCCAGAACGCCGAACGCTCGCCCTCGCGATTTACAACTCTCAGCTGGTATTCCTGCCGCAACTGGTCGCGCAGCCCGGTCAGCGAGGCGATCGCCTGCTCGGCGCCCGCCCGGTTGCCCTCGGCGGCGGCGGTCTTGCCGAGTGTCCGCATCTGTTCGGCCTCGCCGACCGCCTGCTGCACCTTGGTCTCTTCGAAGATCGTCTGGTAGAGCGCATCCATCTGCGCCGGCAGCTTCTCGCTGAGCTCGATCCGCGCGCCCTCGACCTGCTCCTGTTGATAGGGCTGCCACGCGAAGAAATAGCCGCCGAGCCCGATGACCAGCACCAGCGCCGCGGCCAGCGTTGCCGGTCCCCATTTCCTCCGGCTCACATAGAGCTTCGCGAGGCTCACACCCAGACCCGGCTTCGGCGGCGTATAGGCAAAGCGGCTTTCGTCGAGCGCCTTGACGCCCGCGATCAGCACCTCGTCAGTCACCTCGATGCCCTGGTGGCGATAGATCTCGCGCAGCTTGTCGATCAGCTGCTGCTGGCGGGCATCGCCCGCGAGTTCGCGCTCGACCAGGTCCTGCCGGTGACGGAGCGTGTCCACCACGTCCATCGCCAGCATCACCTCGTCGAGCGGAGCCTTTTCGGCGGTCGCCGTCGTCGTGCTCATCTGGTGCGAGCCTGCGCGTTCCCCGGCCTAGCTCTTCTGTTCGAGCAGCAGTGCATTGCCATCGGCCGCCAGTTGGGCGAGGCGGCGCTTGCCGTCCTCCACCGCGTCGCGGATCTCCGCCGAGTTCTTCGTCGCCTGGTCGCGCATCTCGTTGACGATCAACCGCGATTTCTCCTGGAATGTCACCACCGAGTCGACGAGCTTCTTCACCGCGTCGGCGCGGATCGTCGGGCCATAGCCGGCCTTCACCGCCTCCTCGCCCACCCGGTCGCCGATCTCCGACAGCGTCTCGAGGCTCTTGGACATGCCTTCCTTCATCGCATTCAGCGTCTCGGTCGATTCATGCAGTCCGAACAGCCCCGTGAACGAGGCGGAAAGCGCCGTGAACACCGTCTCGTTGGTCGAAAAGAACGAGATCGCCTGCTGGTACACCCGCTCCTTGGCCTGCGTCGTCTGCATCAGCCGCGCCATCACCACTTCCGAGGTCGAGTAGGAGATGGTGAGGTTGTCAGAGAGGTCCTTGGCGATCTGGTAGCGCCGTTCCTCGTTCTGCAAATCTTGCAGCTTCTCGTCGCGGTCCAGTTCGAGCCTCGCCCGATCCGCGGGCGTCCCTTCCTTGAACGCGGCGAGCGCATCGCTCGCGCCAGAAAGGCTCACCTTCTTCTCGTCGAGCTTTTTCGTCGCGATATCGAGCAGTTCGAGCGCCATCACCTCGGCCTGCTTCAGCGCGCCGCGGAAATCGCGATACGCCTCGAGGATGATGTGCTCGCGATCGACCTGGTTCTTGGTCTCCCTCGAAACATCGAGATAGGTGCCGCGGATCTTCTCGAAGCGCGTGGCGATGTCGCCGCGGCTGACCTTCATCCACACGTTCGACACCCGCTCGACCAGATCGAGCTTGCCGTCGTCGAGCTGGTCCACCAGCCCCTTGGCGTCGTCGCGGATCGAGTTGAAGCTGTTGGTGATGTCGTTGTAGCGCTCGCCGACATTCATCGCCGCGACCTGGCTGCGCACCACCTCGTTGAAGGCGCCCGCCTGGGTCAGCGTGCGGCCGATGAGGATGACCTTGTTCTCGTCGAGCTCGGTGATCTCGTTGAGGAGGCCCGTGATCGGCTGGTCGGTGGGCTGCTCGGGCCAGATGCCCAGCTGCTTGATCGCCCCCATCGCCTTGTCGAGATATTGCAGGGGCTTATCCATCACTTCAGTGGCCATCTGGATGCGTTTCCCTTTGTCGGTCACCTTGGGGTGACATGATTCCCGTTACCCGCGCCGGATGACAATGTTGCTGATGCCGCCGCGGCCTGTTTTGCGCGATATGGTGCTAAAAAGCCTCACGAAAAGGGGCGGTTTCGAACTTTGCCGCGAGCGTTGCAGCCATACCGCGGTTGCGGCCCGGCGAAGCGACCACTAGCTTCCGCTCGAACAGTGGCAACAAGAGGGGAAACGGCCCGATGGAATTCGGCGGCAGGTATCTGGTTTCGGCGCCGCGCCATGCGGTCTGGCGGGCGCTCAACGATACCGAGGTGCTGAAGGCCACCATTCCGGGTTGCCGCCGCATCGACTGGACCGGCGAGACCACGCTCGAACTCGAGATCGAGGTCAATCTGGGCCTGATGCAGCCGGTCTTCACCGGCGATCTCGAACTGCGCAATGTCATCCCGGCCGAGCGCTACACCCTCGCCGGCAGGGGCCGCGGTGGCCTGCTCGGCAAGGCCGAAGCCGCTGCCGACATCGTCCTCAGCGATGCCGGCCACCACACCACGCTGGTCTTCACCGCCAACGGCGGCGCCGACGGCGGCATCATGCGGCTCGGCAAATCCCTCATCGGCTCCTCCGCCCAGAAGCTGATCGACGGCTTCTTCGAGCGCTTCGGCGAGGCGATGGGGGTGGAGGTCACGCCGATCGCGAGCTAGCCGTTGGGCAACCAGCGGACGGAGCCCACTCGTACGCGTGAGCCTAGCCACCACAACGCCCCGCATCCGCGCCGCCATCGCGCGTAAACCCTCGCGAACGAATTTTGCCCACTTGGTCAAAATTTGCGCACCACCCTCTTGCAGAGTGCGGCTTTCGAGGATTGTATTCCTCCCCAACGCGCCGGGCTGTCAGGGCGGCATGTGCCGTTGCCGGACGCGATACAGGGAGACTGATCCATGAACTACTTCACCAAGCGCCTCGGGGTGCTCGCCGCAGGCGTGGCGATGTCCGTATTGGCCGCCGGAACTGCCCTCGCCGACCCCGCCATCATCTATGACCTGGGCGGCAAGTTCGACAAATCCTTCAACGAGGCCGCCTTCAACGGCGCCGAGGCATGGAAGAAGGAAACCGGTGGCGCCTATATCGATCTCGAGCTGCAGAATGACGCGCAGCGCGAGCAGGCCCTCCGCCGCTTCGCTTCCCAGGGCGCCAACCCGATCGTGATGGCCGGCTTCTCGTGGGGCACGGCGCTCGGCACCGTCGCAGCCGAATTCCCGGACACCAACTTCGTCGTCATCGACGCCGTGGTCGATGCGCCCAACGTGCAGTCGATCATTTTCGACGAGCATACCGGCTCGTTCCTCGTCGGCGCGCTCGCCGCGCTGAAGTCGCAGACCGGCACCGTCGGTTTCGTCGGCGGCATGGACGTGCCGATCATCCACAAGTTCTACTGCGGTTACGCCCAGGGCGCCAAGGCGGCCAATCCGGACGTCAAGCTGATCGAGAACTACACCGGCACCACCCCGGCCGCTTGGAACGACCCGGTGACCGCCGGTGAGCTGACCAAGGCGCAGTTCGATGCCGGCGCCGACGTGGTCTTTGCCGCCGCCGGCGGTTCGGGCCTCGGCGTGCTGCAGGCCGCCGCCGACGCGGGCAAGTTCGCCATCGGCGTCGACAGCAACCAGAACTACCTGCATCCCGGCGCGGTGCTGACCTCGATGCTGAAGCGCGTCGACGTCGCCGTCACCAACGCCTTCAAGGAAGGCGGCGACGACGCCACCTTCAAGCCCGGCATCAAGGTGCTCGGCCTCGCCGAGAGCGGCGTCGGCTATGCGCTCGACGACAACAACAAGGCGCTGATCGACGACGCCACCAAGACCAAGGTCGACGACCTGTCGGCCCAGATCCAGTCCGGTGCGATCCAGGTGCACGACTACACCACCGACAACACCTGCCCGGGCGTCTGAGCCAGGACGTGACTGCGCCCGTCGAACACGGTGACACTTCAGCACGGCGGCCCCCCGGGGCCGCCGTCACTTCCGATCTGGCCATCGAGCTGATCAAGATCAACAAGCGCTTCGGCGCCGTCCACGCCAACCGCGACATCGACCTTCAGGTCAGGCGCGGCACGGTGCACGGCATCGTCGGCGAGAACGGCGCCGGCAAGTCGACGCTGATGTCGATCCTCTACGGCTTCTATACCGCCGATTCCGGC
This sequence comes from Devosia sp., assembly GCF_028290645.1. Lineage (GTDB taxonomy): Bacteria > Pseudomonadota > Alphaproteobacteria > Rhizobiales > Devosiaceae > Devosia_A. The sequence continues at coordinate 9,616 of NZ_JAQGJL010000405.1, forward strand.
GAGATCCGGGTCGACGGCACCCCGCACGCCATCACCGACTCCCGCCACGCGCTGGCGCTCGGCATCGGCATGGTGCACCAGCACTTCATGCTGGTCGACAATTTCACCGTCCTCGAGAACGTCGTGCTCGGCGCCGAGGACAGCGCCATGCTCGGGCCCAGCCTCGCCCGCGCCCGCGCCGAGCTGCTGCGGCTCGAACAGGACTACAACCTCGAGGTCGATCCCGACGCCCTCATCGAGGACATTTCGGTCGGCGCCCAGCAGCGCGTGGAGATCCTGAAGGCGCTCTATCGCGGCGCCGACGTGCTGATCCTCGACGAGCCCACCGCCGTGCTGACGCCGCAGGAGGCGATCGAGCTCTTCGGGATCATCCGGAGCCTCCAGGCCGACGGCAAGTC
>NZ_JAQGJL010000009.1 GCF_028290645.1 Devosia sp.
GTCCGCATCAGGTCGAGCTGGATCTGCTCAGGGCTCCGAAACCCCTTCACCATCCCCACGACCACCGGGAAGAAACTCAGGTACGTCGAGATCAGCGCCTTCGGGATCAGCCCCGACACTCCAACCGCGTTCAGCACCACGATCACCATCGGCGCAATCGCGAGGATCGGAATCGTTTGGCTGGCAATGATCCACGGCATCAGCGAGCGGTCCATCGCCTGGTTATGGACGATGAACACCGCCAGCCCGATCCCGAACAGTGTCCCCATCCCGAACCCCAGCAATGTCGCCGAGAGCGTGATCCAGGCGTGGTAGACGAGGCTGCGCTTGGACGTGACCGCTTGGTCCACAGTGGTCTTCCAGAACTCGGCAATGATCTGGTGCGGCGCCGGCAGCAGCGGCTTGTCGGCATTCAGCACATCGTTGAGCTGCTGCGTGAAGCCGACGCCAGTGACATCGGTCCGCTGGTAGAAGTCCGAAACCCCCGACCAGTTCATCAGGATCGCCGCCACGTACCAGACGACAATCAGCGCCGCGACCATCGTCAGAATGGGCGCGACATTCTTCACTTGGTGAACTCGACGATCGTCTTCAGCGGTAACCGTGTGCCGTTCCTGGCATGGACCACGCCGACCGTGAATTCGGCCTTACCCGGCTCGCCGTCGCCCTCGAGTCCGATCTCCATCCCGGTCAGGTAGATGTTGCCCGCGACGACCTCGCCCTTGAAGCAGAGTTGAGGTCGGTGCTGTTCTACTTTCCCGTCGGGCAGCTTGACCTTCAAGTCGCACTTGAGCTCCAGCATCCCAGCCTTTTCAGCGCTGACGAATGTCAGCAGCGTTCCCTTGTCGCCGTTGCCCAGTTTGTCGCTGCCCGTCAGGACCGGCGTGGTCTCGACCGAAGTATTCCACTTGGCCCGCCAGTCGGGATCGGTCACCAGCCTCGCCATGGCGGAGAGCCCACCCTTGCAGGCGCTGCCCTTGCCCGTGAACGTGCAGGCCGCTTCGGCGCCGCTCGAAAATCCGATTGTGGCAATGACGAGCCCGGCCACCGGGAGCAGTCTCGATACCTTCATCGTCCCCTCCTTCATTGTGCTAGACCTCATATGAATGCCCCGCCCTGAGCCCCTCGCGGACCCGGTGGGCGATGGCCAGGAACTCCGGCGTCTCGCGGATTTCGAGCGGGCGGTCGTGGGGCAGGGGGCTCTCGATGATGTCGGTCACGCGGCCCGGGCGCGGGCTCATCACCACGATCTTGGTGGAGAGATACACCGCCTCCGGGATCGAGTGGGTGACGAAGGCGATGGTTTTTTGCGTGGCCGCCCAGAGCTTTAGCAGCTCCGAGTTGAGATGGTCGCGGACGATCTCGTCGAGCGCGCCGAACGGCTCGTCCATCAGCAACAGGTCTGCGTCGAAGGCCAGCGCCCGCGCGATCGACGCCCGCTGCTGCATGCCGCCCGAAAGTTGCCACGGAAACTTCTTCTCGAAGCCCTCGAGATTAACGAGTTCCAACGTCTTCTGAATGCGCGCCCGCCGCTCCGCCTCGCCATACCCCATGATCTCGAGCGGCAGCGCGACGTTCCTGTCGATCGTCCGCCACGGGACCAGCGCCGGCGCCTGGAACACATAGCCATAGGCGCGGTTGATCCGCGCATCCGCCGGCGTGGTGCCGTTGATGGTGATCGTTCCCGAAGTCGGCTGCTCGAGATCGGCGATGACCCGCAGCAATGTCGTCTTGCCGCAGCCCGATGGCCCGATGAACGAGACGAACTCCCCGCGATTGATGCTGAGATTGACGTCGCTCAGCGCGATCACATCGCCGTCGTCGGTGTGAAAGGTGAGGCCGAGACCCTTGGCCTCGACCACGCTCTGCGATTTACCCCCGTCCGTCAAACCCTCACACCCCCGTCGCCGGCATGCCGGTGCGCTCGACCTTGCGCGGCGCAGTGATGTCCTTCCACGTCGACAGCGCGCGGTTGACCGGGTTCTTCGCCTCGCGGGCGACGAACTGGCCATGCCCCTGCTCGGTGCGGATTTCGTCCTCGACGATCGCCACATGCCCGCGCGTCAGCGTGAACCGCGGCAGCCCCTCGACCTCGATCCCCTCGAACACGTTGTAGTCGATCGCCGACTGCTGCTTCGCCGCCGTGATGGTCTTCTTCCGCTTGGGGTCCCACACCACGAGATCGGCATCCGCGCCCACGAGGATCGCGCCCTTCTTCGGGTAGAGGTTGAGAATCTTGGCGATATTGGTCGAGGTCACGGCGACGAACTCGTTCATCGTCAGCCGGCCGGTCTTGACCCCCTTGGTCCACAGCACTGGCATCCGGTCCTCGAGCCCGCCCGTGCCGTTCGGGATCTTGGCAAAATTGCCGATCCCGTTCCGCTTTTGCGCCGTGGTGAAGGCACAGTGATCGGTCGCCACCACCTGCAGCGAGCCCGACTGCAGCCCGGCCCAGAGCGAATCCTGGTGCTGCTTGTTGCGGAACGGCGGGCTCATCACCCGGCGCGCCGCGTAGTCCCAGTCGCGGTTGAAATACTCGGTCTCGTCGAGCACCAGGTGCTGGATCAGCGGCTCGCCATAGACCCGCATCCCCTTCTGCCGCGCCCGGCGGATCGCCTCATGCGCCTGTTCGCAGGACGTGTGCACGATATAGACCGGCACCCCCGCCATGTCGGCGATCATGATCGCCCGGTTGGTCGCCTCGCCCTCGACTTCCGGCGGCCGCGAATAGGCATGCGCCTCCGGCCCGTTATTGCCGTCTGCGAGGAGCTTGGCCGTCATCTGCGCCACCACGTCGCCATTCTCGGCATGAACGAGCGGCAGGGCGCCAAGGTCGGCGCAACGCTGGAACGACGAGAACATCTCATCGTCGTCCACCATCAGCGCGCCCTTGTAGGCCATGAAATGCTTGAATGAAGTGATGCCGCGATCGACCACATCGGCCATCTCGTTGAACACCTGTTCGCCCCACCAGGTGATCGCCATGTGGAACGAGTAGTCGCAGCTGGCTTTGGAGGTCTTGTTGTCCCACATCTGCAGCGCTTCGAGCAGCGACTGGTTCGGATTGGGCAGGCAGAAATCCACCACCATCGTGGTGCCGCCCGAGAGCGCCGCGCGCGTCCCGGACTCGAAATCATCGGTCGAGTAGGTGCCCATGAACGGCATCTCGAGATGCGTATGCGGGTCGATCCCGCCGGGCATCACGTAGCAGCCGGAGGCATCGAGGATTTCGCCACCGCTCAGGTTCTGCCCGATCTCGGTGATCTTGCCGTCCTCGACGCGGACATCGGCGGCATAGGTGAGATCGGCGGTGACGACGGTGCCGTTCTTGATGATTTTGCTGGTCATGCTCGGTCCCTGACTTTGTTCAATTGGCTCTCCCCAAGGAGAGCTGGCGGTGACGCCTAGGAAACAATCTCCGCCGTCTCCAGCACCGCCCGCAGCAGTACATCCGTCCCCGCCGCCGCCCATTCCTTGGTGATGCTCTCCGCCTCATTATGCGAAAGCCCGTCCACGCACGGGCACATGATCATTGCCGCCGGCGCCACCCGGTTGATCCAGCACGCGTCATGTCCGGCCCCCGAAACGATGTCGCGATAGGAGTAGCCCAGTTCCTTCGCCGCCGCCCGGACGTTCCCCACCAGCACCTTGTCGAACGCCACCGGGTCGAAATGCCCGACCTGTTCCACCTCGGCCGAAATATCCAGCGCCTCGGCGATGGTGTGGATGCCGTCCTGGATGCGGGCGCCCATCTCGTCCAGCACGTCCTTGTTCGGCGAGCGAATGTCGATGGTGAACACCGCCTTGCCGGCGATGATGTTGCGCGAGTTCGGGTAGACCTCGATGTGTCCCACCGCCCCCACGGCGCTCGGCTGATAGTCCATCGCCACTTCGTGCACGAGCTCGATCACCCGCGCCATCCCGAGGCTGGCATTGCGCCGCTTCGGCATCGGGGTCGACCCGGTATGCGCTTCCTTGCCGGTGAGCGTGACCTGCAGCCACTTCAGCCCCTGGCCGTGCGTCACCACGCCGATATCGATGTTCTCGTCCTCGAGGATCGGACCCTGCTCGATATGGAGCTCGTAGTAGGCATGAATCTTCCGGGCGCCTACCGTCTCGTCTCCCCTCCAGCCGATGCGCTCAAGCTCGTCGCCGAAGCTTTTGCCGTCCTTGTCCTTGTGCGCGTAGACGTCGGCCTGGTCCAGCACCCCGGCGAACACCCCGGACGCCATCATCGCCGGAGCGAACCGGGCCCCTTCCTCATTGGTCCAGTTGACCACCACTATCGGTCGCCGGGTCTGGATTTCGAGGTCGTTGAGCGTGCGGATCACCTCGAGACCCCCCAGCACCCCGAGCACCCCGTCATAGCGCCCGCCCGTCGGCTGCGTATCGAGATGGCTCCCCACATAAACCGGATCGAGCCCCGGCTCCGCGCCCTCGCGCCGCGCGAACATGGTGCCCATTTGGTCGAGCCCCATGTCGAGCCCCGCTGCCTCGCACCAGCGCTTGAACAGCGCGCGGCCCTTGGCGTCGTCGTCAGTGACGGTCTGCCGGTTATTGCCCCCCGCCACCCCCGGCCCGATCTCGGCCATCTCGTGAATGGAGCTCCACAGGCGCTCGGGGTCGATACGAAGGTTTTCGCCGGGAGCGGGCATGCGCTTACTCTTGCTCTATGGGTTTGAACTGCCCCTCACCCCAGCCCTCTCCCCGGCGGGGTGAGGGGGCAGTGTGGCGCGATGGTGCCCCGGCGTCCCCTCTCCCCGCTGGGGAGAGGGTGGCTGGCGCGAAGCGCCAGTCGGGTGAGGGGCAGTTGCGAAGCGTCAGCAGCAGTGCTTCCACCACGCCGTCAGTGTTGCCCAGGACGTCATTGTTCCAGAATCGAAGGACCGAGTAGCCCTGTTCGTTGAGATAGCGCGTGCGCCTTTCGTCCTGTCGGGACTCGTCATGTTGCCCGCCGTCGAGCTCGACCACCAGCATGGCCTCGCGACAGACAAAGTCAGCGAAGTACGGGCCAATCGCATATTGGCGGACGAACTTCAGTCCTTCGAGGCGGCGGTCCCGCAGGCGAGACCACATGCGCTTCTCTGCATCGGTTGGATCGGAGCGGAGTGAGCGGGCCCTGTCTCGTATCCGGGCTTCGCCGTGACTCCCCCTCACCCTGACCCTCTCCCCAGAGGGGAGAGGGGACGCGCCTTGCACAGCCGGTGCTCCATCGCCCCCTCTCCCCTCTGGGGAGAGGGCTGGGGTGAGGGGCAGTCCAGCAATGCCTGCGCTACCTGCCATCGCCTACTTCATGCTCGGAAACGTAAATTCCGCGCCGCTCTTGATGCCCGCCGGCCAGCGCGTGGTCACGGTCTTGAGCCGTGTATAGAAGTGCACCCCCTCCGGCCCATAGATCGAGTGATCCCCGAACAGGCTCCGCTTCCAGCCGCCGAAGCTGTGATAGGCCACCGGCACCGGGATCGGCACGTTGATGCCCACCATCCCCACTTCGATCCTGTCGGCAAAGTCGCGTGCCGCGTCGCCGTCGCGGGTGAAGATCGCCGTGCCGTTGGCGTATTCGTGCCCGTGGATCAGGTCGACCGCGTCCTGGTAGGTGCCGGCGCGCACCACCGACAGCACCGGCCCGAAAATCTCCTCGCGATAGATCTTCATGTCCGGCTTCACATGGTCGAACAGCGTGCCGCCGACGAAGAAGCCATTCTCGTAGCCCTGCAGCGTGAAGCCGCGGCCATCGACCACCAGTTCCGCGCCGGCATCGACGCCAGCATCGATATAGCCGACGATCTTGTCGCGCTGCGCCTTCGAAACGATCGGACCCATCTGCGCGTCCTTGTCGGTCGCGGGGCCGATCTTCAGAGCCTCGACGCGCGGCTTCAGTTTTGCCACCAGCGCATCGGCGGTGCTGTCGCCCACCGGTACCGCCACCGAGATCGCCATGCAGCGCTCGCCGGCCGAACCGTAGCCCGCGCCCATCAGCGCATCGGCCGCCTGGTCCATGTCGGCATCCGGCATGACGATCATGTGGTTCTTGGCGCCGCCCAGGGCCTGCACGCGCTTGCCGGCCTGCGTGCCGCGCCGGTAGACGTACTCGGCGATCGGCGTCGAGCCGACGAAGCTCACCGCCTTGATGTCGGGGTGGTCGAGGATGGCGTCGACCGCTTCCTTGTCGCCGTGGATGACGTTGAGCACGCCCTCGGGCAGCCCTGCATCCATGAACAGCTGCCAGGCGAACATCGGCGCCGACGGGTCGCGCTCCGAGGGCTTGAGGATGAAGGTATTCCCGCAGGCAATCGCCAGCGGATACATCCACATCGGCACCATGGCGGGGAAGTTGAACGGCGTGATCCCGGCGACGACGCCCAGCGCCTGCCGGTCGGAATAGCTATCGATCGAGGGGCCGACATTGCGGCTGAACTCGCCCTTCAATAGGTGCGGGATGCCGCAGGCGAAATCGACACAGTCGATGCCGCGCGCCAGTTCCCCCAGCGCATCGTCATGCACCTTGCCGTGCTCGCGCGAGATGTGCTCGGCCAGCTCGTCGGCGTGCTTTTCGAGCAGCTCCTTGAACTTGAACATCACCCGCGCCCGCTTCATCGGCGGGGTATTGGCCCACGCGGGCAGGGCCTGCTTCGCCGCGGCAACGGCGGCATTGATCTCGTCCAGCGTCGACAGCGGCAGCGTCGCGATCGCCTCGCCGGTGGCCGGGTTGAACACCGGCTGCGTACGCGTGCTCGCGCTGGTGACCAGCTTCCCGCCGATGGCATTCTGTATCGTCTGCATCACAGACCTCCGCCCGTTGAGTGTGGAACGTTCATTCCATGGGTAGCGACATAGAACATTCGTTCCATTCTACTCAAGCGTCTTCAGGATGCCGCCCAGTGTTCCGATCAGCTCGTCGATCTGCCCCTTCGAGATGATTAGCGGCGGGCTCATCGCGATGATGTCGCCCGTGGTGCGGATCAGGATGCCCGCCTCATAGGCCTTGAGGAAGGCCGAGAAGGCGCGCTTGGTCGGCGCACCCGGGATCGGCTCCAGTTCCACCGCTCCGATCAAGCCGAGATTGCGGATGTCGATGACATGCGGCAGGCCCTTCAGCGAATGGAGCGCATCCTCCCAGTAGGGCGCCAGCTCCGCGCCGCGGGTCAGCAGCCCCTCGTCCTTGTAGGTCTCGAGCGTCGCAAGGCCGGCGGCAGAGGCCACCGGGTTCCCCGAGTAGGTGTACCCATGGAAGAACTCGATCATGTGCTCGGGACCCTGCATGAACGCGTCATGGATCTCCGAGGTGACGAGCACCGCGCCCATCGGGATGGTGCCGTTGGTGAGCCCCTTGGCGCACACGATCATGTCCGGCGTGACGCCGAAATAGTCCGCCGCGAACGGCGTGCCGACCCGGCCGAACCCGGTGATCACTTCGTCGAAGATCAAGAGGATGCCGTGCTTCTTGGTGATCTCGCGGAGCTTGGTGAGGTAGCCCTTGGGCGGGATCAGGACGCCCGTCGACCCGGCCACCGGCTCGACGATCACCGCCGCGATGGTCGAGGCGTCGTGCTGCGTCACGATGCTCTCGAGTTCGGCAAGGAGGTCCGTTGCCCCTTCCTCGCGCTCGCCGCGGGTGAACTGGTTCTTGCCGGGCGTATGGGTGTGCGGCATGTGGTCGACGCCGGTCAAAAGCGTGCCGAACATCTTGCGATTGGTGACGATCCCGCCCACCGAGATGCCGCCGAAATTCACCCCGTGATAGCCGCGCTCACGGCCAATCAGCCGGAACCGCGCGCCCTCGCCCTTCACCCGGTGATAGGCCAGGGCCACCTTCAGCGCCGTCTCCACCGACTCCGAGCCGGAGTTGGTGTAAAGCACGTGGTTAAGGCCCTCGGGCGCGATCGAGACCAGCGCATTGGCCAGCTCGAACGCCTTGGGATGGCCCATCTGGAAGGCCGGCGCATAGTCCATCTCGCCGGCCTGCGTCGCGATCGCCTCGACGATCTTGGGGCGGCAATGGCCGGCGTTCACGCACCACAGGCCCGCCGTGCCGTCGAGCACTTCGCGTCCGTCGGAAGTGGTATAGTGCATGTCCTTGGCGCGGACGAACATACGGGGCGCCTGCTTGAATTGCCGGTTGGCGGTGAACGGCATCCAGAACGCGCTCAGATCGTTCGGCGTGACATTGCGGCGGTCGGACACCTTGGAGACTCCCTGAGAGGCGATTTTGCTGAGTTGTCCGGTCAAACAGATTTGTCGCTTGACCTTTGGATGACTTATCCAGAAATTTGACCAGTTGGAAAAAACGTTATCACTCCCATGCCGCCGATCAAGGTGAAAATGCTGGAGACCGAGGGCGGCAAAGGGGGCGCAAAGGCGGCGCCGTCAAGGAAGCCGAGAGCGCAGACACGCATCCAGCGCGAGAAGCAGGAAGTGATCCTCGAGGCGGCGCTCGACGTGTTCAGCCGCGAGGGATTCCGCGGCGCCACCATCGACCAGATCGCCGAGGCGGCGGGGATGTCGAAGCCCAACCTGCTCTACTATTTCCCCCGCAAGGAGGAGATCTACAAGCGGCTGATGACCTCGATGCTCGATGTCTGGCTGCAGCCGCTGCGCGAGATCGATTCGGTCGGCGACCCGGTGCCCGAACTTCGCTCCTACCTCAGGCGCAAGCTCGAGATGAGCCGCGATTACCCGCGCCAGAGCCGGCTCTTCGCCAACGAGATGCTGCAGGGCGGCCCCCGCGTGCTCGATGTGCTGCAGGGCGACCTCAAGGCCCTGGTCGACGAGAAGGTCAGGGTGATCGAGACCTGGATGACCGCCGGCAAGATCGTCCGCACCGACCCCTACCACCTGATCTTCTCGATCTGGGCCACCACCCAGCACTACGCCGATTTCGACGTCCAGGTGCGTGCCGTGCTCGGCCGCGACCGCGGCGGCGACGGCCGTTTCGAGGATGCGGCGCGGTTCCTCGAGAACCTGTTCCTCCACGGCCTGCTGCCGAAATAGCAGCGTTAGCGTTCCTTCAGCGCCGCCAGAACCAGCAGTCCGAGCACGGTGACGAGCGCTCCGGCGGCAACGCTCAGGCTCGCCCAGCCATGTCCCGCGAGCCCTTCCAGCACAATGACGAAGGCCGGCACGAGATACCCATAGGCGATCACCTTGGCCGCGGGCAGGTGCGCCGAGGCGAACTGGATGAGGAAGAAGCACACCGCCGTCGGGCCGATGGCGAGATAGAGCACCACCCACCAGACCAGGGCCGGCAGGTGCGTCCAGTCCGTCGCGACGATGTCGGCCAGCCCGTAGGCGACGAGCCAGAGCGCAGTCGCCAGCATGGTCCAGAAGCTCAGCACCATCGCCGGCTCGCCCCGGTTGAAGCGCCGGATCAGCGGCGTGTAGATGGCATAGGCCACGCAGCCGACGAAGTAGATCACCTCGCCCTGGCCGATATCGAAGCGCATCAAGGCATCGACATCGCCGCGGAAGATCACCCAGATCGCCCCGAGCCCGGCGAGGACGAGGCTGATCAGCACCGCCGCGCCCGAGCGCTGCCCGACGATGAAATACGCCGTCACCGCCGTCATTAGCGGCACCAGCGTATAGACCGCGCTGGTCGCCACCGGCTGCGTCATCGTCAGGGCGATGAACATGGTGACGAAATAGACTGCAGTGAGGAAGCCGTTGATCCCGAACCGCCACGGCGCCACGGGGAACCGGAACGGCTTCCGCGCCACCCCGAAGGCGGCGAGCCCCATCAGCAGCGCCGCAAGCACGAAGCGCAGCGCATTGAGCGGCACCGCGTGGATATAGGGCACCGTCAGCGCCCCGAACGTGAACGAGCCGGCGATCAGCGCCGCGAACAGCAGCATGGCGAGGTGCGACAGCACGCGCTGTCGCCCGTCGGCCCGGCCCTCGACCTCGGCGCCAGTCTCCGCCATGTCAGATTGCGTGGGCGAGGACGAGCAGGAACGCGCCGGTGAGCCCGCTATTCATGATGAAGGCATTGAGATGAGGCGTCTGCTCGTCGCCGGAATACTCCCAGAACGGGTGGAACAGCACCGTCGCGAGAATGAGGAACACGATCATCGCCAACCCGCCGATCACGCCGGCAAACGGCACGAACGGCGCCAGCGCGGTCAACGCGCCGCCGGCGATCTGCAGGCCCACGCCGATCCGCGCCGCGGTCTCTGGCTGCGCGATCTTCCGGCCCTCGAGCGCCGCGGCCAGCCGCGGCACGCCGTTGACGTTGCGGATGCCGAAGATGACGAAGGCGCCGCCCAACAGCAGGTGGGCGAGAATGAACAACGTCGAGAACATGCAGAAACTCCCCTCGGATCCGCGCTAGCAGTTACAGCACTACGACGCGCCCGACAGGCCGGAATCGACACGATCCCCGGAAATAACGACTGGAGCAGGTTCGCGCCGACTATGCCGCCTGGTTGAGCGGCGCGGCGTCCGCGAAGACGAAGGCGTGGCCGGGAAGCGCCTTGGCGCGGTAGAGCGCAGCATCGGCGGCATCGATGAGATGCTTGTCGCTGGCCCGCCCGGTGGCGATGCCGACGCTCGCACCGATGGCCAGGTCGTTGATTCCGAGGCGGATCGGCTCGCTCAGTGCCGCGCCGATATCGGCCGCCAGTTCGGCCAGTTCGGCGCGCGACTGCGGTCCCTTTCGGACCACGGCAAACTCGTCGCCTCCGATCCGGGCCACCAGGTCCTCGGGCTTCGCAAGGCCGGAGAGGCGGCTAGCGACGACCTTCAGGAGTTCGTCGCCGGCTCCGTGGCCGAGGCTGTCGTTGATCTGCTTGAAGTTGTCGAGATCGAGATAGAGCAGGCCCACTTCGGCGATCGGATCACCCGCGGCGCGGCCGAGCCACTCGTCGAACGCGAGCCGGTTGGCGAGCCCGGTCAGCGAGTCGCGCGCGGCGAGGTCCTGTGCATCGCGGCGCCGCCGCTCGAGTTCGCGCGTCAGGTCGTAGAGCCGGCGCAAGGCCAGCGCGATGCCGAACAGAAAGAGCGCACAGGCACCGACCCGCAGCGGCGCGAGATGCAGGAACAGGGCAGTCCCGATTCTGACTGGCGTCCAGGCAAGGACCTGATCGTGACGACCGGGAACCGGCACCGACACCTCGCTGTCGCTGAGTGTCCCGGGCGCCGCGAAATGCGCTCCCGCCAGCAGGAACTCGCTCCGCAGCCGCTCTGCCGCAACCGGGTCCTCACCAACCACCTGCAGCGCCACGCCGGCCCGTTCGATCTCTCCGGCAATGCCGGCCCGGTCGATCGACTGCACGGAGTAGAAGACAACGACGATGACAGATACGAAGAGGGCGACGACGGATATCACGCTGATGATCATCAGCCGGCGCGGATCGGGCAGCGGCAGGTCGTCCCCCACAGCATCGACCGGCCGAACCTTTGAACCACGTTGCGTCATCTACATTTCCCCACTTGGCGCGAGGCTAGCGGGGAGGGCCTTTGCCAATCCTTAGCGCCGCGTCCGGGCTATCGAGAGATGGTTGACGGCGGGTTAAGCGGGGGGGCGGCAATTGGTCGGAGGGGCAGACTGAAACGGACAGCCAGGGTCGATGCGGGCGGTCTCCCTCCCCATTCTTTTGGGGGAGGGAATAGGGGGTGGGGTGTCGGGGACCGCCGGCTCCTGAGAAGGGCATCACTCCGCAGGCTCGACCGACTTCCGCATCGGATTGTTCGGGTGCGTGGTCCAGTTGGCGTAGGTCGGCCCGACCACCTTCCTGGTCCGCTCGTCCAGCATCCCCGGCTCGAGCGCGATCATGGTGATGCAGTCCTCCACCGGGCAGACATTGACGCAGAGGTTACAGCCGACGCACTCGTCGTCCATCACCTCGAAATGGCGCTTGCCGTCCTTCTCCTTCATGATCGCCTGGTGCGAGGTGTCCTCGCAGGCAATGTGGCAGCGGCCACAGGAACTGCATTTCTCCTGGTCGATCCGCGCCTTGGTGAGGTATTTGAGGTTGAGGTACTGCCAGTCGGTGACGTTTCGCACCGCGCGCCCGGTGATGTCGTCGAGCGTCCGGTGGCCCTTCTCGTCCATCCAGTTGCTGAGCCCCGAGATCATCTCCTCGACGATCTTGAAGCCATAGACCATCGCCGCGGTGCAGACCTGGACGTTCCCCGCGCCGAGCGCCATGAACTCGGCCGCGTCGCGCCAGGTGGTGATACCGCCGATCCCCGAGATCGGCAGCCCGTAGGTCTCCGAGTCCCGGGCGATCTCGGCCACCATGTGGAGCGCGATGGGCTTCGCCGCCGGGCCGCAATAGCCGCCATGCGTGCCCTTGCCGTCGATCGTCGGCATCGGCGCGAAATTGTCGAGATCGACGCCGGTGATCGAGTTGATGGTGTTGATGAGGCTCACGGCGTCGGTACCGCCGTTCTTGGCCGCCCGCGCCGGCCGCCGCACATCGGTGACGTTCGGCGTCAGCTTGGTGATCACCGGCATGCGGCTATATTGCTTGCACCAACGCACGACCATTTCGACATATTCGGGCACCTGGCCCACCGCCGCGCCCATGCCGCGTTCGCTCATCCCGTGCGGGCAGCCGAAATTGAGCTCGATCCCGTCCGCCTCGGTCTCTTCCACCAGCGGCAGGATCGCCTTCCAGGCGTCCTCCTCGCATGGCACCATGATCGAGACCACCACCGCGCGGTCCGGCCAGTTCTTCTTCACCTGCTTGATCTCCTGCAGGTTCTTCTGCAGGTCGCGATCGGTGATCAGCTCGATATTGTTGAAGCCGAGCAGCCGCCGGTCGGCGCCCCAGATCGCGCCGTAGCGCGGCCCGTTGACATTGACCACCGGTGGGCCTTCCTCGCCCAGCGTCTTCCACACCACGCCGCCCCAGCCCGCCCTGAAGGCGCGCTCGACATTATACGCCTTGTCCGTCGGCGGCGCCGAGGCCAGCCAGAACGGATTGGGCGACTTGATCCCGACGAAATTGTTGCGGATGTCAGCCATGAAATCCTCCTTGTGGTCGCGCGCTCGAACCGGAAAACCGGAAGACCACTTTTCCTGAGCGCGCTCCAGTCTCGCCTCAGTTCCCGCTCAGGTACCGGTTGATCGACTCCGCCGCGTCACGCCCCTGCGCCACCGCGGTCACCGTCAGGTCGTCGCCGGCCGCGACGCAATCGCCGCCGGCCCACACGCCGGCCCGCGAGGTGCGGCCTTCGGCATCGGTCTCGATCCGGCCGCCGGAGAGCGTCAGCCCCGCCGCCGTCTCGTCTTCAAGCGTCTGGCCGATGGCCTTGAACACCTGGTCCGCCGGTAAGGTCAGCAGGTGACCCATGCCCACCAGCCGCCCGTCCCTGAGCTCGGTATATTCAAGCTCGATGCCGGCCACCTTGCCGTTGACGCTCAAGACGCGCTTGGGCTGCAGCCAATGCCGGATGCTGACGCCCTTCGAGGCGGCGAGGTCCTGCTCGAAGCTCGAGGCATTCATGTGCTCCTGGCCGCGCCGGTAGCAGATCGTGACATCCTCGGCGCCCAGCAGCTTCGATTGCACCGCGGCATCGATCGCCGTCATGCCGCCGCCGATGACGACCACGCGCCGCCCCACCGGCAGGCCCGAAAGGTCGGTGCTCTGGCGCAGTTCGGCGATGAAGTCGACCGCATCATGGAGCCCGTCGGCGCCGTCGTCCTCGCCTTCGGCGCGCAGCGCATTGACGCCGCCCAGCCCGACCCCCAGGAACACCGCGTCATGCGTTTCCACCAGCCGGTCCAGCGTCAGGTCGCGTCCGAGCTCCTGCCCCAGGATGATCTCGATGCCGCCGATCGAGGTGATGTAGTCGACCTCAGCCTGAGCGAAGCCGTTGGGCGTCTTGTAGGACGCGATCCCGTATTCGTTGAGCCCGCCCGCCTTGGGGCGCGCGTCATAGACCACTACGCTATGGCCGTGCATGGCGAGCCGGTGCGCCGCGGCAAGCCCTGCGGGACCGGCACCGACCACCGCGACAGTCTTGCCCGTCTCCGGCGCGCGGGTGAAGAACTGCGCATCCTCTGCCATCGCGATGTCGGTGGCGTAGCGCTGCAGCAGCCCGATCTTCACGGGCTTCCCCTCGGCCTCCATGCGGACGCAGGCGTCCTCGCAGAGCTGCTCGGTGGGGCAGACCCGGGCGCACATGCCGCCTAAGATGTTCTGCTCGAAGATCGTCTCGGCTGCGCCGAGCGGATTGTCGGTCGAGATCTCCCGGATGAACATCGGGATGTCGATCGAGGTCGGGCAGGCGTTCATGCACGGCGCATCGAAGCAGAAATAACAGCGATCCGCCTCGACATGCGCTTCATGCTTGTCCAGCGCCGGATGCAGGTCTGAAAAATTGCGTGCGTACTGGCCGGCATCGAGCCGCCCCGGTGCGATGCCTTGCTTGAGCATACCCCCGCTCATCGGCAGCTCCCTCTCCTCTAGAGCCATTCCAGAGGTGGACGCTAACGCAGCTCCGAAATTTTATCAATTGGTCAAAATTGAGAAACCGAGTGCCCGGTCAGGCGGACGGCAGGGCATGACCGCCAATGGTTCCAGAGGCCCGGTGAATAAATCGTCGCACCCGGCCATGCCTTCGGAGTTTTTTGGCTGGGCTACGCAAGTTGCTGAAATTTATGGCAAAAATGGCTGAATGCATCAGTAATGCTACTGATGCATTCCGGCAACGGTTCCACTTGGAGGTGCTCCGTTCAGATTCGGTTCATATTCTCGCCACACCGCCAAAGCCTTGTCCCGCCGTCGTAAACAAGCGTGAGTAGTTCAAGGTTGAGTAAGAAAATCGTTATGGTCGCTGCAGCAGTAGTGACGGGTCTCGTTCTCTCCGTCACGGGTACTATGGCAGCCGGCCAGTGCGGTGGGGCATCCTGGTATGGACCGGGCTTTCACGGCAAGAAAACGGCCTCGGGCGCGAGGTTCAACGAAAATGCGATGACCGCCGCCCACAAGACTCTCCCCCTCGGCACTGTCGTGAAGGTCACTAATCAGCGCACGGGCAAGTCGATCAAGGTAACGATCAACGACCGCGGTCCCTACGTGAAGGGCCGCATTATCGACCTCAGCAAGGCGGCCGCCGCCCAGCTCGGCACCAAGAATTCGGGTGTCGGCAAGGTGTGCGTCGCCACGCTCTAGCCACCCCCCGGGGCCCGCTGGACGATCAAGATCAGGGGTCGCCCGCGTCAGACGGGCGGCCCCTTTGTCTTGACCGCGATGACCTTAGCGGCTCAGATCGGGGTTCCGGAACGACCGGGCCAATTCGGTCAGAGATCGTTCGCCGCGTTGAGTTCAGAGCTCGTCAAGCCGTCGCCCTCCGGGTCGAGTGGGTTGACCGGAACCATGCCGATCACTGCCTCGATGTCCACGGCGAGCTTGGTGAGGTCGAGTTCTGCGATCTTCTCCACCGGCTGGCGGGTAAGTGCGTGCTTCAGCGCTTCCTCGATCAGCTGGGTGCGGGCGGATTCATCAACCATTGCCATCGATCTTGATCCCCCCTTCATCGACGTGGATCTCCAGGGCTGGCTTCTGGGACTGCTGGAAGGCGATGTAGATGCCGAAACCAACGGCTATAGCCGCCAGCATGGCGATGACGACGTAGAGCGAGCTGCGGGTCATGCCGGGACCTCCTGTTGACGCTTGCAACGTGCAACGCATCAATCCGGGCAGAAGTTCAACCGGCGATGGATTTAAGCGCCGCAACGAACCCCGCGATCCCGTCCTCGAGGCTCGCCGAATTGTCGATGATCGTCGGGATGATCCCCTCGGGCACCGGCGCGCCCTCGCGCTGCAATCGCGCCGCGACATCCTCCGCGCTCTCCCGGCCTCGGCCGGCCAGCCGTGCCGCCCGCACCTCCGGGCGTGCCGACACCAGCAGCACGTGGCAGGCGGGATACTTCTCCGTCGCCCGCTCGATAACCTTGCGCGAGGTGTTCACCACCACGATCCGGCCGGCCGTCATCGCGGCATCGATCGCCGCCGGCACGCCGTAGCAAAGACCGTGCGCCTCCCAGTCGAGCGCATAGGCGCCGCGCAGCTTCTGCCGGCTGAATTCGTTGACGTCGACGCTGTCGTGGTCTTCGAGTTCCACCATCGCCGTGCGGGTCACCACGCGGCGGGGGAAAATGAACCGCAGGTCCTCGGCGAGTGCCGTCTTGGCGGCGCCGATGAGCGTGTCCTTGCCGGCGCCGGACGGTCCGACCACGAGGACGAGGGCGCCGCTGCTCATCAGCTCACCCGCTTGCCCTGGCGCCACACAGAGCGCACCACCGGTACCGGATCGGTCCGCCGCACGCGCACGAGGTCGGCGCGCTTGCCTACCGCGATCTCGCCGCGATCATCGAGATGGGCCGCCGCAGCCGGCCGCGACGTCACCATGCCGATGGCCTGGGGCAGGGTGATGTTGTCGGCCCGCTCAGGGAGCAGGAACGCCGCATACATCAGCGCGAACGGCACATAGTCCGAGCTCAGGACGTCAAGCACGCCCGCCTTGGCCAGCTCCGTCGCCGAGATATTGCCGTTATGCGACTTGCCGCGCACCACGTTGGGCGCCCCCATCAGCACAGCCAGCCCCGCCCCGTGACATGCCTTGGCCGCGTCCATCGTGGTGGGGAACTCGGCGATGCTCATCCCGTCGCGCACCGCCTCGTCGACATGCGCCACGGTTGCGTCGTCATGACTGGCGAACGCCAGGCCGATCTCGCGGCCGCGCTTCAGGATCGCGGCACGATTCTCGTCGGCATACTTGTCGTGCTCGGCTCGCCGGTCGGCGATGAACCGCGCCATCTCGGCGTCGGAGAGGCGCAGCTTCTTCTGGTAGTAGTGGATGTAGTGCTCGAGCGTGGTGTACTGCCGCTGCCCCGGCGTGTGGTCCATCAGCGAAGCGAGACCGACGATCGGGTTGGTGCAGTGGTCCTCGAAATGCTGTGCCGCGTCCGGCGTCGGCAATTCACAGCGCAGATGGATGTGGTGATCGGCCCTGAGCCGATCGTCCGCATCGGCCGCCGCCACGGCCTCGACCATGGCGCGCACATCGTCCGAGATGTCGCCCACTTCGGGGTCGGACCCGATGCGCACCGCGTCGAACACCGTGGTGATGCCGGCGCCGGCCACCTGCGCATCGTGGCTCTGCAGCGCCGCCATGGCATTCCAGGTCACCCCGGGCCGCGGCCGGTAGTGGTTCTCGAAATGGTCGGTATGGAGTTCGACCAGTCCCGGGATCACAAAGTCGCCATCGACATCCTCGCCGCGGCTTGCGGGGCCGGTATCGATC
>NZ_JAQGJL010000043.1 GCF_028290645.1 Devosia sp.
CCACCGCCGAAGCCGCCGCCACCATGGCCGCCGCCGAAGCCGCCGCCGCCGTGCCCACCGCCGAAGCCGCCGCCGAAGCCGCCACCGGGATGTCCGCCGAAGCCGCCGCCTGGATGTCCGCCAAAGCCGCCGCCCGGATGTGCACCGGCGGGATCACCTACGAACGGGTGCCCACCAAACGGATGCCCGCCGAACGGATGCCCGGTGAAGGGATGTCCCCCGAACGGACGCCCATGCGGTGCATAGGGGTAAGGCCGGTGCATTGGATAGCGGTAGTAGTGATGGTGGTGCGAGTACCAGAAGCCATCGCCGTACCAACGCCGATAGAGCCTGCGTTCGAGGGCGCCGGCGCCAACCCAACCGGATGGCCCCGGGCTCTGGACGAAGCACCAGCCAGTCTGGCACGCCGTGACATTCACGGATTCACCGGCGGGAATCGTGCCGACGACCGAGTACCTGGGGCCGGGGCCGGAGTGGACGGTTGCCGGGCGAAGGGTTTCGCTGGGGTACGCCATCGCTACACCGGCGCTGGCCAGCAGCGTCACTCCGGCGACGATACTGGCGATGATCTTTTTGCTGAACATAGACATTTCCTCATTGATGCGACTGGGGGACGATAGGCATCAGTGGTGTTTCACCTCGTCTCCAGCGCAAACGATAAGTACTAGTCAACGTCAGTTTCGATCAGATATAGATATGGATAGAGCATATTATTGATGTTCGACATCATACAGAGGTTTGTTGCTTTGCGGCGACCATATAATACCAACAATACTAGGGGGTGTTGGTGAGTACCTGATTTGGCTGCGCCAGCGGCGCGTTCTTGGAATAGATGAGCCGGGTGGCCTCCTGCGAGAAGGTGAGGACCCGCTGCGTCTTCTCGGCATCCGTAAGCGACTGATCGGCGGCGACAGTGGGGCAATAGGCGGAGATCAGGTTGTTGAGCACGACGTTGGGAGCGACGCCCTGGAGCAGCAGCGTGAACACCGCGGACCTCAACCCGTCCGGCGCCGCGAGATCCACATCCGGCGGCAGCACCGACATGATGTCCGTCTGCGCCGAGGCCGGGTCGATCTGGCCGGTCACGGTGCAATCGAGCCCCGCGGCAGAGGCGTTAGAGGCTGCGAGCGTTACGGTGAGAAGTGTGATGAGGCCCACAATCGAGATGGTGCGCATTGGGTGTCCCTGGTTGGGAAGCCAGGCCGGGCGGTGCGGCGAGCGGCATGAGCGATCGCTCGCTGGGTCCGGGGTGGCGGGTTCCTTGCCTGCAATATGACGGCCGGCGCTGCGAGGTGCTTGGCCGGTCTTGCCGCGCTTCCTTGCGAATTGCGCGAAAGCGGCCTCGCTTCCGGGCGCCGCACCGGCCTGTGACGCCGATGCGCTTGCCTAGCCGGCCGGCAGATGCTTTACGCACCCACTTGTTCGCGGTCGCGATTTTCGCGTGATGGCCCGACGCAGCTCAAGGGCCTCGCAATTCCATGATTCGTCTCGAAAATATCGGCAAGCAGAACGGCAAGCAGATCGTCTTCATCGAGGCCTCGGCGGCTCTGCAGAAGGGCGAGAAGGTCGGGCTGGTGGGGCCGAACGGGGCGGGAAAGACCACCTTGTTCCGGATGATCACCGGCGAGGAGCAGCCGGACGAGGGGCAGGTGGCGGTCGATCGCGGGGTGACGATCGGCTATTTCAGCCAGGATGTTGGCGACATGTCGGGCCGCAGCGCCGTGGCCGAAGTGATGGAGGGCGCCGGGCCGGCCGGGGCGCTCATCGCGGAGATGACCGCGCTCGAAGGGGCGATGGCGGACCCGGAGCGGGCCGACGAGATGGACGAGATCATCACCCGCTATGGCGAGGTGCAGGGGCAGTTCCAGGAACTCGACGGCTACAGCCTCGATGCGCGGGCGCGCGAGGTGCTGAACGGGCTCGGGTTCAGCCAGGAGACGATGGACGGCGATGTCGGGGCGCTGTCGGGCGGTTGGAAGATGCGGGTGGAGTTGGGCAAGATTCTGCTGATGCGACCCGATGTTCTGCTGCTCGACGAGCCCAGCAACCATCTCGATATCGAGAGCCTGATCTGGCTCGAGGACTTTTTGAAGCGCTACGAGGGGGCGCTGCTGATGACCTCGCATGATCGGGAGTTCATGAACCGCATCGTCAACAAGATCGTCGAGATCGATGCGGGGTCGCTGACGGCCTATTCGGGGAACTACGAGTTCTACCAGCAGCAGCGGGCCATCGCCGACAAGCAGCAGCAGGCGCAGTTCGAGCGCCAGCAGGCGATGCTGGCCAAGGAGATCGCCTTCATCGAGCGCTTCAAGGCGCGCGCGTCGCATGCCGCCCAGGTGCAGAGCCGGGTCAAGAAGCTCGACAAGATCGACCGCGTCGAGCCGCCCAAGCGCCGCCAGATCGTGAATTTCGAGTTCCAGCCGGCGCCGCGCTGCGGCGAGGATGTCGTGACCCTGAAGAACGTCAACAAGGCCTATGGCAGCCGCACCATCTATGAAGGGCTCGACTTCCAGGTCCGCCGCCGCGAGCGCTGGTGCATCATGGGCGTCAATGGCGCCGGCAAGTCGACGCTGCTGAAGCTGGTGGCGGGTGCCTCCGATCCCGACACCGGCACGGTGGCGCGGGGGCCGAGCGTGAAAATGGGCTATTTCGCCCAGCACGCCATGGAGGTGCTCGAAGGCGAGCGCACCGTGTTCCAGACGCTGGAAGACGCCTTTCCGCAGGCCGGCCAGGCGCCGCTTCGCGCACTTGCCGGCTGCTTCGGCTTTTCCGGCGACGAGATCGAGAAGAAGTGCCGCGTGCTGTCAGGCGGCGAGAAGGCGCGGCTGGTGATGGCGCTGATGCTGTTCGACCCGCCCAATCTGCTGGTGCTGGACGAGCCGACCAACCATCTCGACATCGCCACCAAGGAGATGTTGATCACGGCGCTTTCGCAGTATGAAGGCACCATGCTGTTCGTCTCGCACGACCGGCACTTTTTGGCCGCGCTCTCGAACCGCGTGCTGGAACTGACGCCGGAAGGCATCCACACCTATGGCGGCGGCTACACCTAATATGTCGAGAGCACGGGGCAGGAAGCGCCGGGCATGCGGAGTTAGCGCGATCCGAACATTGTCCGTCCGGACCATCGTCAAAAGCCAAGGGGCAGTTCGCTGTTTCCTTGAAAAGGTGAACTG
>NZ_JAQGJL010000074.1 GCF_028290645.1 Devosia sp.
CGTAGAACAGCCGCGCCGGCTCGATCTGCATCCCCATCATCGTCGCGTCCCCCTGCAACCCACTACAGGACGGAATCACGACCACGACCACCGATCAACCGCAGACTAAATCAACGATATCGGCGCAGAGCGGACACTAACTCCGGCGCGCAGTTGGCGGTACAGATACCAGTCGCGGACCTGCGACACCCACGATCGCGGACTCTTACCCCATTGTCGCCGGCGCATGCCTACTCCCGCCATTCGATCCAGCCGAACCGTACGCGGTCCTTTCCGTCCGATTGGGGACCGGGACTGTCGGTTCGAAGCTCACCGGTTTCCGTGAGGCGCAGGAATCGGTTGGTGGCCAGTGACATGAGGATCAGGTCGCCGGGAAGCTCTCAGCGGCACTCGGCTGGCGATGACTCATGTGGACGACGCCGTTGCCGTCGACGCTCAGACAGTCGTTGCCACGGCATAGCGCGACCCGACCGAGGCCCATGTCAGTCACATGTATCCACGCCGTGGCCCCCTGCAGTGAAGGACGCATCGCGCAACATCAAGTTTGTGGCCGCGGTGACGGACGTCACCGCAACCAAACGGCAGAGGATGCGCTTCGAGAGAGCGAGCGGCGCTTTCGGGACTACGCCGAGATAGCCTCGGATTGGCTTGGGAGACGGGACCGGACCATCGCTTCATCCACCTATCGGAGCAACTCGCCGCTATCGGTATCAGCCCCGCGCTCCGGACCGGCTTGAGGCGATGGGATTTCGCTACAGACGTGGACGAGGAACCGGAGAAGTGGCGCCAGCCCGTCGCGACCCTCGAGGCGCACCAGCCATTTTGCGGTTTTGTCCTCAGGGTGGCAGCCGAAGACGGCTCGGCGAACTACATCGGCGCGAGCGGCAAGCCTGTCTTTGATACGGAAGGCCGTTTCCTCGGCTATCGCGGAGTCGGGACCGACGTAACCGCCACGGTTCGGGCGGACCAAGCCGAAGAGGTGCCCGGTGTGGGGCAACGCGTGCGCCCCGACCTCTGATCGGCGCCCCGCTACTGCGGGCGATAAATCTCTATCGCGGCATCCGCATTTGCGCTGGCGGGTCTCGCCACGAGTAACCGATCACGCTCGGGAACGAACAAGGCGGTCCGGGCGCCCTTCGCGGTCGGCACGCGCTCGAGGAGCGATACGCTGCCCCCCTGTCGTGCGAACACGTCAATGGCACCCGCACCGCAACTGACGTAGAGACGGCCGCGCTTGGTATCGAAGAACACATCGTCCGCGTCGCCACAGGTTTCGATCTGCGCGATGGAACTGCCGGTCGCGGCGTCGAGGATCACCAGCATCGAAGAGTCCCGAAAGACTGTGGCGAGCGTGTTCGTGGATGCGTCAAACGCCATGGGGAAGTTCGCGGTCAGCGATTGAGGCCACTCGGCAACGACTTTGCCTTTGACCAGATCCACGACCGCGATCTGATGGGCGTTCGGGACATTCACGTACACCCCCTGCGACGGCACCTGAAAGCCTTCGGGATGCCCCGGTAGCGGAATATCGCCGACCTTGGTGTGGAGGTGCGGATCGAGAACCGCCAGGCCGCCATTGCCATAGCCGACTACCACATTGCCCGACTGGGCATCGAGATGGACATTGTCGGCGTCCTCGCCCAGCTGCACGCTCGCCTGCGGGGCGAAATCCGAGCCACTAAAAAAGGTGACTGAACCATCGCCCCCGCTGGCGACAACTAGGATATCAGCGTCGGGGACGAATTCGATTCCCTGTGGCTCGCTGAGCCCTTCGATCCGGTGGATGACCGCTCCCTTTGTGAGATCGACAACTTCGACACTGTTGTTGCCCAGTTCAGCCACGAACAGATGTTGGCGTGCCTCGTCGAACGCCAGATGGTCGATGCGACCTGCGACATTCGGCAAGGGAATTGTCGCCTCAAGGGTGAGGGTCTCTGCGGCCGAAACGGGCAAACCAACGACCGAAGCAACCAAGGCGCAGAGCGCCGCCGCAAGTAGAGTAGGCATGGCTTGTTATCGTTGCACCGCCATTTCGCCCAAGGCGGCCGACAGGCCGTGGAGAAGCGTCGTCAGGTCATCGTTCGCCCAAAAGTGCATGAAGAACAATCGCGGCTCCTCATCCAGCATATGACTGTGCAGGGCGGTCACCTCGATGCCATCGGCCCTCAGGGCCTTGAGCACAGGATTGACCTCTTCCGCGGTCAGCACAAAATCCCCGGTGGTTGCCGCTTTGCCGCCGCCGGTAGGCTGAAAGTTGATGGCAATGGCGGTGCCCATTGCCGGCTCCACATCCATGCCGTTTTCCTTCACAGGATCGGCCCGCGGGATCGATTCCTGATAGACGCCGCCGTTGACCTTGCCGGGGTTACCAAGCGCTGCATCGATGGCGGCGGTGTCCAGATCGATCTGGGGCTGTGACGCAGCAGGGGCCGGTGACTCACCGAGCGGCGTCTTACTTTGGGCCAGAGCATCATGGAGCGCACTCGCCAGTTTTATGGGATCGCCGCGACCGCTCACATGCATGTAAAGCGTTGCCGGATCCGCCCGGAACAGGTGGTTGTGCAGGGCGGTGACCTGAAGACCGTCCTGCAGCAGCACGCTCATCACCGGGTTGACTTCGTCCTGCGTCAAGACAAGGTCGCCCATGAGCATCGCATCGTTATCGGCCATTGGCTGAAATGCCACCCAGGACCCGAGGGCCAGCGCCGGTTTCAGCTCGACGCCATCAAGCGTCACCTTCAAGTCGGAGCGAGGCATCCCCACGCGATATACGCCGCCATCCATCACCGAGCCTTCTTTGCCGAGCGCCTGCCCGACCGCTTTCCAGTCCTGCTCAGCTAGGACAGGACCGACGCTCAAGAGGCACGCGGTCGGGAGGAGGACACTGAAGAGAAACGAGCGGTGCATGGTGGCCTTCTATGGTCGATAAGACCTGCAAACGAGTTTCATGTCTGCGCGGTTCCAAGCTGACGGACCCTGAAGCGAATCTCAGCGTTGACAGTATGGCAGACCTAGGAGGTCGCTGATCGTCGATATCCGCGGGGATGGGGACCTCGCCGCGGACCTACGGGTCATTCCCGGGTCCGCAACGATGCCCTAAATGCCGCGGCGGATTGGGCCGTGCAGTCGGCCAAAGAGGGCTTTTCCTCAACGACTTCAGTTTCCGCGATCCCGTCAGGGCGCAATATGGCCCGGAATGACCATCGGCCGGGGATGACAGGAGGTCGAGGTCCTCGCGCAACTTCAGCCTGTTGTGCAATCCGGTCAGCGAATCCGTCCTGGCTTGCTGAAAGAGCTGGCCGTTGAGAAGCTCGAGCTGGGATTGTTGCGCCGCCAGCCGGCCATGCAATCGGGTAATTCGTTCAGCGACAACCAGCCGGGTCGCCCACTGATCCTTGTCCAGGGGCTTTACGAGATAGTCGTCGGCTCCAGCCTCATTGGCATCCAGGACCCGGCCCTTGTCGCCGGACGAGGTGACAAAGATGAAGATAGGTATGTTTTTCGACGTCAGGTTTCGATAGGACGAGGCGACAGAGTTCCAGTCCATCCATGCCGGGCATCGAGCGATCGCTGATGACGACGTCGAATTCGCCCTGCTAGAACGCCGTCCAGGCTTCGTCGCCGTCTTCTATTGTTACTGCCTCGTGTCCGAGCTGCCGGACCAGGGCTTCGACGATCAGGCGTGAAGTCGCGTCGTCTTCTGCTATCAGAATGCGCATCTCAGGGCGCCGCCAGCGAAAACGCAAGGGCGTCGCAGGCGCGGGTGAACTCGCGCTGCAACTCGTTGAGGCGGGCCGGCGTCGTTTCGAGGTCGGCCGCTTCGGCGCTGGTCTCGATGCCGGCGCAGATCCGGACCATGACCTGTGCTCCCAGATTGGCGGCGCTGCCCTTGATGGCGTGCGCCATCCGGGCCACTGCCGGCGCGTCGGCAAGGTGCACGGCGTCGCGCAATTCCGTGAGCCTCTTTCCTGTATCGCGCACGAAGAGTTCGGCCAGTTTGACGGTGAGGTCCCCGCTCCCGCCCTGGAGGCGGCGGAGCCGGTTGAACACCGCGGGGTCGATCGGGCTATCGATGTCGGCAGGAGTGGCGCCCAAAGCTGCGGCGGCATCGGCCGCGAGTAAAGCCGGATCGGCTCCGGGACCGCTCGCAGTCGCCTGGCTGGCGGAACTGTCGCTGGATCCACCATACCTTGCCAGGGCCTCGAACAATTGCGACCAGTCGATCGGCTTGGTCAGCGTGCCGTTCATGCCAGCCGCCAGATAGCGCTCCCGTTCCGCCGCCATCACGTTGGCGGTGAGCGCCAGTACCGGCACCTCTCCGGCCGGGGCCGGCAACCTGCGGATCTGGCGGGTCGCCTCGACGCCATCCATCACCGGCATCTGCACGTCCATCAGTACCACGTCAAAGCGCTCGCGCGTGGCCAGTGCCACCGCCTCGAGGCCGTTCACGGCGAGCGTCACGTCGTGACCGTGCGAGCGCAGCATGTCGGTGATCAGCAGCTGGTTGGTTTCCACATCCTCCACCAGGAGGACCCGCCGGGGCGGTCCCGGAGCGAGGCTGCTCCATGGCTTGGCCTGGCTGGGGGTCTTCGCGCTCAGCGCCAGCGGCACCTCGAACCAGAAGCAGCTGCCGACGCCCTCGACGCTCTCGACCCCGATCTGGCCCCCCTTGGCCTCGACCAGCTTCTTGCAGATCGCGAGGCCGAGCCCGCTGCCGCCATATTGACGAGTGGTCGATGAATCCGCCTGGCTGAAAGCGCTGAACAGGACCGCCTGCTTCTCCCTCGAGATACCAATCCCGGTGTCCCGAACCTCGAAACGAAAGCGCTCGCGTTCCCCCTCCTTCGGGAGACGGCTGACTGAAACCGTGACGCTGCCGCGCTGGGTGAACTTGATCGCGTTACCGACCAGATTGATCAGCACCTGGCTCAACCGGGTCGGATCGCCCATCAGCATGGGGGGCGAATGTGCGTCGCGCTCGAACCGCAGTTCCAGCCCGCGATCGGCTGCCTGTGGCGCCAGCAGCGAGCGCACGTGCTCGAGCACCTCTGGAAGACTGAAATCGATCCTCTCAAGATCAAGCTTTCCGGCCTCGGCCCGGGAAAAATCGAGCACGTCGTTGATCAGCGCGAGCAGGTGCAGGCCCGAGGTTCGGATTCTGCCGATATACCCACGCTCTTTTGCCGGCAGGTCGGCATCCATGAGCAGGTCCGTCATGCCGAGCACACTGGTCATCGGTGTCCGGATCTCGTGGCTCATCATCGCGAGGAACTCGGATTTTGCCGTGGCTGCGGCCTGGGCCGCTTTCGTGGTCTCTCGCAGCTTTTCCATCAACCTGTCGCGCTGTTCCAGAATGGCGGCAACCGGCAAGGTCGAGAACAGTACCACCACGATGTAGAGCTGCAGCCGTTCCACGGTCGCCACCGGGTCGTCGGGCGCCATCTCCGCGATATGCCCATGGCCCAGCAGGGTGCTCCATATCGCGACGGCGGCAAGCGTTGCGGCGGCGGTGGTAGCGCCCAGCAACCGGCCGCTGAAGGTGGCAAGCAGCAGAAACGGAAAGGATATGTGCAGGTCCGGCAACAGGTTGAAGTCCGCATAGCCCACCGCCCCGACCAATCCCGCAAGGACGATCATTTGCACGATCACCTCGCGACCGCGACCCCCGCGGCGCGCCTGATCGGTCCAGCTCAACAGCAAGGGCGTGATGGTCAGCAGACCGCAGGCGGTACCGAGATACCAGGTCGTCCAGTTCGGAAGAAACGGCACATCGTATACCAGCACGAGCAGGCCGGCGCCCCCCGCCGCGCTGAGGGTCGGCACGAGCAGGCAGATGGCCGCAAGCTTGGCCATTCTCCAGATGCTGTCGGTCGACGAAGTGACGCCGGCGCGAGTCGCCAGAATTGCGACGACAAGGATTTCGAAGACGTCACAAGCGGTGAGCCCGAGCCCGACAAACGACACGTCGGTGACCAGGTCGGCAGCGAATCCGGCGACAGCCCCGAGCAGAAGCAGGATCGGCCAAGTCGAGGGCTTGTTGCGCAGCAAGGCTGTGACCACCAAGGCATTCGACACCCAGATCGGAGTGTTGGTGCCAAATGTGGAGATGGAAATCACGGCGGCCGTGAAAGAACTTAGCGGCAGCACGATGATGAGCCAAAGGGGCGGAAACGTGATCCTGAAGTCGCGGAAGCCTTTGGACAAGCGTATACTGGTCATGGATGCCGCCATTCCTGAGGGAATCTCGATGTATCCTAATCGGAATGAATCACCTGTATTACATTTTCCAATATCTCTCTTAAATAGTCGGCCTCAGCCAATTCAGAGCCGGGCAGGGGAGTTGACGTTGCCCCCAACTTCTATCCACCGTGAAGCAGACCCGGGCGGTTGGTGTGCAGATCTGGCCAGGGTTCATCGAACCGCCAGCCGGATTCGTCACCGACCTTGCCTCGATCCTCCGGTGGATCGGTTCGCCTTCAGCCCCGGTGACGGCCGCACCGCGAAGGCGGGCGTCGTGCTCTATGAGGACTGGTGCCACATGACGGCGGCGTGGGAGTTCTACAACGCACTGCGGGCCGATGGCGCGACCTTGTGGCGGCGGGTCATGAGGTTTGGCCCAATTGCGGGCGTATGAACGGACCCGACGCTTCATGCCCAAACCGGAAGCCCGGCCAAAGCTTTCTTGAACGAGGAGGAACCGTTATGGCCGCGCAAGGACCGCAGTGTCCACTCCACCACGAGCCCATCGACGCCAATGGCGGCATCGATCAGTAGGAGGAACAATCAAATGCCTACTCGCTACGACCAAAGTGGCGGACCTCGACCGCTTTATTCGCATCTTCTCCACCAAGGGCGCCGAAAAGCGCTGCAGCACGGCTCCAAGGGTGCGACCTGGGGGGCCCTGCCGCGCACACTTACCCCTTGCCGTCTCGCTCCAGCTCCGCGACCGCCTCCACAAGCTCGTCGAGCATGGCGAGGAACTTCGACAGCGCCGGCAGGCGACTATCCGGGTGCCAATCGACCCCGAGCGCTGCCCAATCGCGCGATAGCCTCGTCCTCAACTGCCGTTTGGGCTGCGCCGCAGCCGCATCGTTCTGAGGACCCAGTCGTGCTCCGCTAGCCGGTAACGATGCGGAACCGATTGGTCGAGATGCACAGCGCGCAGACCAGCGCAGTGGCACCACCAGACTGAGGGCCATCCTCTCGGTGCTCTGATTTCGCCAGAGAAAACAAAAGCCTCTGGGAGAGCTTCGTCCAGTTCCCTGCCATCTAGTGGGCATGAAAACGGAGCCCTGTTTCGGTGGACTAGGTCCACCGCCATTACCTAGCCCTTTCCGGTCCTTCTCCACCCCGGTTTTCCGGGCCTGGCAGCTTCGGCGACGCCCTCAGAAAGGGTGTTCGGATGTCCATTCCGCCGGCCTATTTTTGCTGTTCGCCGTACTTGAATTCCTGTGTCTGCTGCAGCTCTTCCTTGCTGCCGCCGGAGGTCAAGGTAATGGTCTTGCCGTCATCGGCGATCTGGAGGTTCTCGTAGGGCACGGCTACAAGATAGCCTCCGAGGCCGAGAAAGCCGCCCACTTGCAGAATGGCATAGAGGACCTTCTGCTGGTCGACGATCAGGTCATCGATCGCGCCTATTTCCTCGTTCGCCGAGTTCCTGACCTTGGTGCCGATCAACTTACTGGCGCGATATCCCTGGGCGACCTGAACCACATCCACGACCGTTACGGTTTGCGACGTCGCCGGCGTGGGCGTGAGTGCCGCAATGGGGAGTGCAACAAGGGAAAGCGCCGCAATCATCGATAGGATCCAACTGCGCGAGGGGTTCTCCCCGCTGCAGGCGGTGTACGACTGGGAAAGACTGCTCGTGTTCATTTTTTCATCTTTCTGTTGGTTCGGCGACCTGTTGCGAAAAATGCACGAAGGACGACCTTGACCCAGTGGCCGATCGGCCACCTTGACCTCCATCAGGTTTGTGGAGCGCGTTCGTGCGTCGCGGCGTTGACTGCAGCGCTGAGAACGGGCCCAGGTAGTTGCCCGTTGTACCGCTGGTTGATGAAGAAGGTCGTGAGCCCGTCATTGACGTGTCTGGGCGCGCCATCGGGCTTCGCTCGAATGCGAAGCGCCATGCAGGTATGGCGCCGGGTGCGATAGCTTGATGATCGCCCGTGTGCGAGCCTGGAGTCTCCACTTCGGTGACACTGGCAAACGTTGCGGCCGCGCGGGTGTACTTCCTTCAGCGTTAGGATCGAGAACTTCACGTCCTCGAGTTGAAGTCCTCACCGTCCTGCCCATTTCACCCCTTCGCGCAGTCTGAACGTGCACGTGAGCCCATGATCGCTGACCTGCTACTCCGTGGCGAACTGCGGTACCGGCGCGAAATCGAGGCCGTGGGCGAGGAGCCTCTGTCGGTTTACCGGAGGCTCACGGGCCGGTCACCGCCGTTTGGGCCATCGCCGCCCGCCGAGGCGGTCAGCCACCCGCGTGCGTCCTGGGTGCCTGCCGGCTTCGCTCCCGGCTACTCCTTCAGTTCGACCCACACCGGAGCGTGATCGCTGGTTTTCTCGAGCGCCCGTATTTCCCGGTCTACATTGGCAGCGGTCAATCGTGGGGCGACAACCGGACTTAGAAGGATGTGATCCATTCGGAGCCCGGCGTTCCGGCCGAAGGCGTTTCGAAAGTAGTCCCAATAGGTGTAGATCGCTTCGCCCGGATGCATCGCTCGAAGGGCATCGGTCCAGCCCTGCTCCACCAGTTTGCGATAGGCGGCGCGGGTTTCAGGGAAGAACACCGCATCCCCAACCCAGCGCTCCGGCCGGTAGGCGTCCAGCTCGGTCGGGACAGCGTTGTAGTCTCCGCACAATGCGACGGCCTGCCCCGATTTCAGCAGGGTCTCCGCATAGCTGTTTAGGCGCTCGAACCACTTCATCTTGTAGTCGAAGCGGGGACCCGGTGCCGGGTTGCCGTTGGGCAGATAGAGGCAACCCACCAAGAGCCCGTGAGCTGTTGCCTCGAGGTATCGGCTGTGAGTGTCGTCGGGATCACCGGGGAGGCCGCGGCGGGTCTCCGACGGCTGCTCACCCCGAGCGAGTATGGCTACCCCGTTATACGATTTCTGGCCGTGCCAGACGGCCCCATAACCGGCGGCTTCAATTGCCGACAAAGGGAACTTCTCGTCGGAGGTCTTCAGTTCTTGCATGCACACGATGTCCGGAGAGGTTGCTTCCAGCCAGCGCAGCAGCACCGGTAGCCTGCCGTTGACGCCGTTCACGTTGTAGGTAGCAATCCGCATCAGGTGACTCTCTCGACGCTCTCACCATCGGAAACTCCGGCCCGACGGGACGGTTGCCGGCCGACGAGACGTCAACAGGCGCCGACGCGCCGGGAGACGTGTGCCGCCGTTCAGCGCAAAGCTCTGGGTTTATAGTCAGCAGGGTTCTCTTGGCCGACGGGGTATCCCCCGGAGCATCAGGAGGTCACCGCTATGACGCGGGCGCCGGTGTCCCGTGCCAGCGGGAAGCGCCACCACACCCTCCGCAACTTTTTCGGGCCCAGCCGATTAGTTTGGAACAGAGCATCGGAGGAGCCTCAAATGACCTTTCCCAGCGATCCCACTGAGCGCCAGCCGAAAGGGGATCATAACCGCCGGCTTTCATTGGGCCTCGATCCGGAGGAGTTCGCATCTGCGGCGGGCATCAGTGTTGACGAGCTGCATAAATACGAGAGCACCTCGCCCAATCACGAGTTCAGTCCCATGATCGCGCAGCGCGTGGGCGAGGCGCTCGAGCGCCTGGAGACTATCCTGCCCAATTCGGAAGCTGCAGGGATCCAGCAGATTCTGGAGGGCGATGTCTCCGATCAGGCCAACGGTGTTTCCCTGTCCGCAGATCCATCGATCGAGCAGTCGATAAGAGACACGGCGTACTTTCTTTGGGAAAATGACGG
>NZ_JAQGJL010000091.1 GCF_028290645.1 Devosia sp.
TATTCATCGCGGCGGTGGTGCTGTTCGTGCTGCTGCGGCTGTTGCCGGGGGATCCGGCCAATGCGCTTCTGGGGGTCGGGGCCACCGAGGCGCAGATCGCGGCGGCGCGGGCACAGGTTGGCTCCGACCAGCCGCTGGTGACGCAGTTCGTCAACTTCATCGGCAACCTGGCGCGGTTCGACCTCGGCACCTCGTTCGTGAGCAAGGCGAGCGTCCTCGAGGAGATCGGCAACCGGCTGAGCGTGACGCTGCCGCTGACGATTCTCGGGTTCCTGCTGGCCATCGTGATCGCGGTGCCGCTGGGCATCGTTGCGGCGGTGAAGTCGGACCGGTGGTATGGCGCGGCGATCTCCATTTTCAGCCAGCTGGGGATCGCCATCCCGGTGTTCTGGCTCGGCATCCTGATCGTCACGGTGTTCGCCATCAACTTGCGACTCTTCCCATCGGGCGGGTTTCCGCTGAAGGGTTGGGCGAATTTCGGCGAGGCGGCGGTGGCGCTGGCACTGCCCGTGCTCACTGTGGCGCTGGTGATTGCAGCATCGCTCCTGCGCTATGTGCGCTCGGCGACGCAGGACGTGCTCGGCAGCGACTATATCCGGACGGCACGGGCGCTCGGCTCGGGTTTTGTCGAGGCGCTGGTGCGCCATGGGGTGCGCAACGGCGCGGTGCCGGTGATCTCGATTCTCGGGATCGAACTAGCGACAACCTTCCTCGGTGCGGTGGTGGTGGAGAAGGTGTTCGCCCTGCCCGGGCTCGGCTCGATGCTGCTCCTCGCCATCCAGCAGCGCGATTATCCCAACGTGCAGGGCGTGCTGTTCATTTCGACGCTGCTGGTGCTGCTGATCGGCTTTGCCGCCGACCTGCTGCAGCGCTTTGTCGATCCGCGGCTGCGCGGACGGGGGAGCGCAGCGTGACCACACTCGACGCCCTCGCACCGCACCGGCGGGATCACTCGCTGAGCTTGTGGATCGGCCTGATCCTCGTGGGGCTCCATGTCGCCGTGGCGCTGCTCAGCCTGGTGTGGACGCCATACGATCCGACGGCGATGGCCGGCGGGCGGCTGGAGCCGCCATCGCTGACGCACTGGGCCGGCACCGACCGGCTGGGGCGCGACTTCTTCACCCAGATCATGATCGGCTCGCGCATTGCGCTGATCGTCGGCATCGGGGCGGTGGCGATCGGGGCGGCGATCGGGGTGACACTCGGGATGCTTGCGGCGTTCGCCAGCCGGCTCCTCGACGATGCGCTGGCGGCGACGCTCGATATCCTCATCGCCTTCCCGACGCTGTTGATTGCCATGCTGGTGGTCGCTGCCAGCGACACGGCGAGCCTTGGTTCGGCGATCCTGGCGCTGGGTATCGCGCTCTCGGCAATCGTGGCGCGGCTGACCCGCATCCTCGCCAAGCGGGTGCTGGTGATGGACTACATCACCGCGGCGCGCACCTCCGGCACGTCGTGGATCGGGATCGTGTTCCGGCACGTGCTGCCCAATATCTGGCCGACGCTGTCGGTGAATTTCGCGCTGCAGTTCGGGCTGGCGGTGATCGCCGAGGCTTCGCTGTCCTATCTCGGGCTTGGTGCGCCGCCGCCGAACGCATCGTGGGGCCGGCTGCTGCAGGAGGCGCAGGGGACGGTCTATACGGCGCCGATCGGGGCGGTGGCGCCGGGGATTGCGCTGGTGTCGCTGGTGATCGGGGTGAACCTGCTTGCCGATGGGTTGCGGGATATCGGCGATCCGACGCGGAGGCTGGCGCGATGAGCCTCCTTTCGATCGAGAACCTCAGTCTCGCGGCCGCTGATATCCCGCTCGTTTCGCGGCTGTCCTTCGCAATCGCACCCGGCGAGCGGCTGGGGCTGATCGGGGAGTCCGGGTCGGGCAAGTCGCTCACGGCCATGGCGGCGACGGGGCTACTGCCGCGTGCCATTACCGCCAGCGGCTCGGTGCGGCTGGGCGGACAGCAGGTGATCGGGGCGGCGGACCGGGTGCTCGACGGGTTGCGCGGGACGGTTTCGGCCTTCGTATTCCAGGAGCCGTTGACGGCGCTCGATCCGCTGATGCGGGTTGGCCGGCAGGTGGCGGAACCGCTGCGGCGGCGGACGCGGCGGGATGGGCGGGACCTTGACGGTGACGCCTTAATGCGGGAGGTGCATGCGCTGCTCGAGCAGGTGGCGCTGCCGCAGCCGGACCGGATAGCCCGGTCCTACCCGCATGAGATTTCGGGCGGGCAGCGGCAACGCGTGGCCATTGCCATGGCGCTGGCGTGCCGGCCGCAGCTGCTGATCGCGGACGAGCCGACGACGGCGCTCGATGTCACGACGCAGGCGGAGATCCTGAAGCTGCTCGATGGGCTGGTGCGCGAGCGCGGCATGGCGCTGCTGTTCATCAGCCACGACCTGCCGGTGGTGGCGGAAGTCGTGGATCGCGTGGTGGTGCTGAAGAAGGGCATCGCCGTGGAGGAAGGACCGGTGGCCGAGGTGTTCGGCGCGCCGAAGGACGAGTATACGCGCTCGCTGGTGGCAGCGGCGCGGGCGTTCGATGCAGCGCTGGAGGGGACGCCATGAGCCTCGTCAGCGTCGAGCATGTAAGTTTCAACTATACGCGCGACCGCCGCGTGCTGGACGACGTTTCGCTCAGCATCCGCACTGGCGCCAGCATTGGGCTGGTGGGGGAATCCGGGTCGGGCAAGACCACCCTGCTCCGGCTGCTGCTGGGCCTCACGCGGCCGACCGCCGGACGTATCCGGTTCGGAGAGGCGGAACTCGACCCGGGCAATGGGGCGTTCATGCGCGACTATCGCCGGCAGGTGCAGGCGGTATTCCAGGACCCCTATTCATCGCTCGACCCGCGCCAGAACGTGCTCGGCATCGTCGGCGAGCCGTTGCGCTCGCTGGGCATCCCGGGCGACCGTCGCGCGCTGGTCGAGGCGGCGCTCGTCTCGGTTGGGCTGGAGCCCGGCATTCTTGGGCGCTATCCGCATGAGTTCTCGGGCGGGCAGCGGCAGCGTATCGCCATCGCGCGCGCCATCGTCGCCAAGCCGAAGCTGCTGCTGGCAGACGAGGCGGTGAGTGCGCTCGACCTGTCGACCCGCATCCGCATCGTGGAGCTGCTGAAGCGTCTTGCCGCGGAGATGACGCTGGTATTCGTGTCGCATGATCTCGGGGTGGTGGCGGCGCTTTGCGACGAGATCGTCATCCTCGAGCGCGGCCGCATCGTCGAAGCCGGCGCCACTCGCAAAATCCTCGCCGACCCACAACATCCATACACGCGGACCCTGCTCGACAGCGTTCCGCGAATGCCCGCCTAAGCCCGACCAAGGACCCTTTCCATGACTGCCTCCGACGACTATTTCGCCTCGCTCGAAGCCTGGAAGGCGAAGCGCCTCGCCAATCTCAAGGCCCCGAACGGCTGGCTGAACATCATCGGCCGCTACTGGCTGGAGGTTGGGACGGTCAGCGTCGGGAGTGCGGCGGACAACGACATCGTGCTGTCGACGGGGCCCGCGCATCTGGGCACCGTGACGCAGGAGGAGAGCGGCACGATCACCTTCCAGCCGGCCGATGGCGGCGAGGCGATCCGGGTCGAGCCCAACAAGAAAAACCCGCCACGCTGGCAAGTCGGCGACCTGCTACTCGAGCTCACCACGATCAATGGCGACAATGCGCTGCGGATCCGCGATACGGCGTCGCCGGCGCCGGATGCGTTCCCCGGGATCGAGTATTTTCCGGCCCAGCCTGATTGGCGCATCGTCGCGGACTGGGTGCCGTTCGAGACGCCGCTCGACCTCGTGGTCGATACGACCGGCAACATCCCGACCGGCGTCGCAGTCACCCACAAGGCGGTGTTCACGCATGAGGGCAAGCGCTACGAGCTGATCGCGACGCACGGCACGCCCGAGGCGCCGCAGTTCGTCATCAAGGACCCGACGGCGCGGGACTCGACCTATCCGGCGTCGCGCTTCCTCTACGGCGAGGACGTGACCGACAGCAGCATCGTCCTCGACTTCAACAAGGCGATCAATCCGCCCTGCGCGTTCACCGAGCATGCTGTATGCCCGCTGCCGCCGCCGGAGAACGTCTTGCCGTTCCGCATCGAGGCGGGCGAGAAGCGGGTGGCCTACCCGATCTAGGGCGCCTGGCGCCTCGGTGCGTCAGTTCACCTGCCGCCGGCCGATCGGGAAGTAGGCGAGGCCGGCTTCTTCGACGGCGGCAGGCTCATACAGGTTGCGGCCATCGAAGATAACCTTGCGGGCGAGGTGCGAGGCGAGGGCCTGGAAATCGGGCGCGCGGAAGACTTTCCACTCGGTGACGATGACCAGCGCATCGGCGCCTTCGACCGCTTCGGTTGGGGTTTCGACGAAACATAGCCGCTCGATATTGCCCTCGAGGTCGAGCGCCAGCACGCGCTTGGCCTCTTCCATCGCCACCGGGTCGTAGGCACGGATCGTTGCGCCGCGGCGGATGAGGTCGGCGATCAGTACCCGGCTGGGGGCATCGCGCATGTCGTCAGTGTTGGGCTTGAAGGAAAGGCCCCAGATGGCAAAGGTCAGGCCGCTCAGGTCGTCGCCGAAGCGGGTGCGGATCTTGGCGCTCAGCACGCCCTTCTGGGCGGTGTTGACCTCCTCGACGGCGGCGAGGATGCGGAGCGAGCGGCCCTGCTCGGCCGCGCTGCGCCGGAGGGCGCTTACGTCCTTGGGGAAGCAGCTGCCGCCATAGCCGGTGCCGGCGTAGAGGAAGCTGTAGCCGATGCGCGGGTCGGAGCCGATGCCGCGGCGGACGAGTTCGATGTCGGCGCCGAGGTCTTCGGCGAGGTTGGCGAGTTCGTTCATGAACGAGATGCGGGTCGCGAGCATGGCGTTCGCGGCATACTTGGTGAGCTCGGCTGAGCGCACGTCCATCACCATGGTGCGGTCATGGTTGAGGGTGAAGGGCGCGTAGAGATAGCGCATGATCTCGAGGCCGCGCCGGCCGCTGGTGCTGTTGCCGGCGCCGATGACGATACGGTCCGGCCGGCTGAAGTCGGAAACGGCGGCGCCTTCCTTGAGGAACTCGGGGTTGGAGACCACGGTGAAATCGGGCTGGCCGAGGCGGATGCGCTCATCAGCATCGGCAGCGAGGCCGCGCTTGACCAGTTCCTCGGTGATGGTCGCGTCGACGAGATCGGCGGTGCCGACCGGCACGGTGGACTTGTCCGCGACGACCTTGAAGCCGTTGAGGTGCTGGCCGACGCTGCGCGCGACGGTGACGACATATTTGAGATCGGCCGAGCCGTTCTCGTCGGGCGGCGTGCCGACAGCGATGAACAGCACCTCGCCGTGCTCGACGCCTTCGGCGACGTTGGTGGTGAAGCTCAGCCGTCCCGCCTCGCGGCTACTGGCGACAATCGCCTCGAGGCCCGGCTCGTAGATGGGCACGCGCCCGGCGTTGAGCAGCGCCACCTTCTTCTCATCGATGTCGACGCAGACGACATTGTTGCCTGCATCGGCCAGGCACGCACCGGTGACGAGGCCGACATAGCCTGAACCAAACACTGTGACTTTCATTCAACGCCCCGAACAGAACGCCACAGCATACATGCGCGGCACGAATGTGCAGCAACTATCATTCTCGGGTGGAGGAGCATAGTTACGGCGGTCGGCCATGCGGGCTGGTGGCAGATCAATGGCAGTCCTCGCCGGGAACGCCGTTTCGCGCATTTGAGCGCCGGCGGCAGGTGAACAAGCTCCTCCCAACTTTTCTCTTGTGGAAGACGGTAAATACATCGTTAACTTGCGGGACAGGAGCAAGACAGCGGCAGGGCTTGGCCGCGTCACAGTCATCGGCAACCGTGGGGGCGGGTTGATGAGTGATACACACAGCAGTTTCGGACAACTTGTCCGGGACCATCGAAGCAGGCGCGCCGGAGTTACTGGACGGCGCTGGCCGAGGCGACGTGCCGCTGGAGCGCCGGGCGGCGAGACTACAGTAACCCTGCAAAGCGGCCTTCCGCTGGAAGCGCAACAAGGCTTCCCGCTTGCGCCGGAATTGACGGCCGAGCGGCGGATGCAGTTGCGGTTGAAGCGGCTGCTGCTCGATTTGCCGCTGGCGACGCTGGCACTGCTTGCATTCAGTCCCCTGCTGCTCGCGGTGTCCCTCGCCATTGGCCTCACCAGCAAGGGGCCGGTGCTGTTTCCGCAGTGGCGGGTCGGTCTCGATGGCGAAATGTTCCGCATGCTCAAGTTCCGCACCATCCGGGTCGAAGCCTGCGACGAGAGCGGCCTGAACCAAGTGGTGGAGAAGGACTGCCGGGTCACGCCGATCGGCAGGTTCCTCAGGGCGACCAGCATCGACGAGCTGCCGCAGCTATGGAACATCCTCGTCGGCGACATGGCGGTGGTCGGCCCTCGCCCGATGGTGCACGGCATGCGGGCCGCCGGCGTCGATTACCGCGAGGCGGTGCCCTATTACGACTACCGGCACCTGGTCAGGCCCGGCCTCTCCGGCTGGGCCCAGGTCAACGGCCTGCGCGGCCCGACCAGCGACATGACGTCCGCGAAACTGCGGATCGACCATGACTGCGCCTATGTTCAGAACTTTTCGCTCGGCCTCGATGTCGGGATCATCCTCAAGACCATTTTCCGCCAGTTCCTCACCGGCTCCGGCACCTGATTTTATTCCACGTCGCTATTTTGGGCACGATTTGAGCAAGCGTATTGCATTGATCGCCGGTGAGGACGGGGGCGCGGCATGAGACTGCTGATCCTCGGCCTCAACTATGCGCCGGAAAGGGTCGGCATCGCGGTCTACACGACCGGCATGGCCGAGGGGCTGGCGGCCGAGGGGCACGAGGTACTGGTGATCGCCGGGCAGCCCTACTATCCGGCGTGGAGGATCGTGGACGGGCACAGGGCCTGGTCCTTCTCGACGGCCGAGGAGAATGGCGTCGCGGTAACGCGGGTACCGCACTACATTCCTGCTCACCCGACCGGAAGCAGACGCCTGCTGCATCACGCGAGCTTTGCCGCTGCAGCCCTTTTCCCGGCGCTCTGGAGCGGTCTCGCCTGGCGGCCCGATGTGGTGCTGACCGTGGCGCCGTCGCTGATCGCAGCGCCGGTGGCGCGGCTCGCGGCGTTGGTCGCCGGGGCGCGGAGCTGGCTGCACATCCAGGATCTTGAGGTCGAGGCGGCGTTTGCGACGGGCCTTATCGCGGAGCGCTCTGCACTCGGCCGGCTGGCGCGAGGGTTCGAAACGCTGGTGCTGCGGAGCTTCGAGCAGGTTAGTGCGATCTCGCCCGAGATGTGCCGGCGTCTGACTGAGAAAGGGGTGCCGCGCGAGCGCGTCACCGAGCTCCGCAACTGGGCCGATACCGAGGCGATCCGGCCGATGACGGCCCCCTCCCCCTATCGCGAGGAATGGGGCATCGAGACCGAGCACGTGGCGCTCTATTCGGGCAACATCGCCAACAAGCAGGGCATCGACATCGTGCTCGATGCCGCCCGGCTGCTTCGGCACCGCGACGACCTGACCTTCGTCATCTGCGGCGAAGGTCCGGAGCGCGGGCGACTCGAGGCCAAGGCGCAGGGGCTGGACAACGTGCGCCTTCGCAACCTGCAGCCCAAGCAGCGGCTCAATGAGCTGATGGGCCTAGCTACCATCCACATTCTGCCGCAGGTGGCCGGCGCCGCCGACCTCATGCTGCCGAGCAAGCTGACCAACATGCTGGCCTCGGGCCGGCCGGTAGTGGCGACCGCGGCGGCAGGAACCGGCCTGGCGCGCGAGGTGGAGAGGTGCGGCGCGGTGGTGGCACCGGAGGACACTGGGGCGTTTGCCGATGGGATCGTGGAGCTGATGGAGGACAGGGAGCTCTATGCGGCATGTGCGGCCGCGG
Organism: Devosia sp.; assembly: GCF_028290645.1. Classification (GTDB taxonomy): domain Bacteria; phylum Pseudomonadota; class Alphaproteobacteria; order Rhizobiales; family Devosiaceae; genus Devosia_A. The sequence goes on from NZ_JAQGJL010000091.1 coordinate 7,865, forward strand.
CGCGCCGCCGGGCGGAGGAGCGCTGGGCGAAGGATCTGGTGCTTGGGAGCTTGGCGGCGATGCTGAGGGAAGCGGGCGCCGTCCCGGCGGGGAGCGGGACCAGCGTGGAGCAGGAAATCTAGCACCGTGCTCGATATCAGCCAGGAAGTTGCGCCGCCTCAAACAGCAGGCACGGTTCGCGTGCCGGCCCTGCGGGCTTTGCTCTTCGTGAGCCTGATAGCATTGACCATCCAGGGCCTCCCCAACGTGCTCCTCGCTGGCACGCCGTTTGTGGGCTGGAAGCAGGTAATGCTGATGCTGTGCCTGGGGCTGGCCATCATCCACGTTCGGCGCACAGCCAATGCGGTCATCAGCGCCTGGACCGTTTTCGCCGCGTTGGTCCTGTGTATCTGGGGGCTCGGTTCCGACGTCGATTTCGGAACGTCGCTTTTGAACTCATACTACTACGTCGGATGGCTGCCGTTCTACCTGTTGGGAACGGGCACGCCGAACGGCGTCATTGGCAAAGGCGCCGGCCGCCTCGTGTTCGGCTTGATCCTGCTCTCTGCAGTGGGGCTGATGCTGCAGTTGTACACGGGCGTTCTCGATTTTCTGAAAAGCGCTGCAGAGGCAAGCTACCGGTCCGCATTTCAAGAGACCCAGCGGTTTGCGTTCGTGTTCGTGACGTCCACGGGGGTAATGCCGACGCTGTTCGGGTTGACCCGGATGTACCTGGGCCATGGCGCGCGGGCGGCGGGCAAAGCGTGGGTAGCCGTGGCATTGATGGTCAGCGCGGTACCCACCGGATCACTTGCCGCGCTCATAGCGCTCGGGGGATCGCTGCTTGCGTTGATCGGCAGCGCAAAGGTGCATGGCAGGGTGATCCTTGTGGGGCTTGTCGTGGCCTGCGTGGTCGGCGCGCTGTGGATCGGTGGCGATCTGATGCAGCGGCAGATCGAACGGATGGTCGGCAACTCCGCCGGCTCGGTGTCAAACCAGGGGCGCCTGGCGCTGTGGCTCGCCGCGATGGAGCTTATCCAGGGCTTCAGCTTCGAACAGCACCTGTTCGGCAAAGGACTGGGGACGACGAACAGCAACTATTTCGGGCAACTCGCTCTGATCCATGGCGAGTCGTCCTTCCTCCAGGCGTATATCGAGGGTGGGCTGCTGGGCCTGTCGCTGCGTCTCCTGCCCTTTGCCATCTACCTGCGCGCCATACTGCGCTTTCGGAGCGGGGTGGCGGACATCGCCTATCTCTCGACGATGCTGATCGTCTGCTCCGTGGCGCCGATCTTCGGGATCTTCGGGGTCGAGTGCCTGCTGGGGTTCAACGCCGGACTGGCGGTCGCCCGCGGGAGAGCCAAATGCTCGGCTACGTGATCGCCAACTTCATGCTGGCGGTCCTTCCGCCGACACGGCTTTTCGGCCTCAAGCGCATGTTGCTCAACCGGCTGGGCGTGAGGGTGGGCAAAGGGACATCGGTGTGCGGCGGCGTGCGCTTCTATGGCGCGGGACGCATCATCATTGGCGAGGCGTGCTGGATCGGCCTCAACTGCAAGTTCTATACGAGCAAGGGTGCCGACGTGACGATTGGCGACCGATGCGACATCGCACCGGACGCACGCTTCGTCTGTGGCACCCACGACATCGGGGGCGCTGCAAGACGGGCGGGCACGGGGCGATCCTCTCCTATCAGGGTTTCGAGCGGCACCTGGATCGGCACGGGGAGCATCGTCCTGGGTGGTGCGGAGATCGGGGAAGCCAGTGTCGTGGGCGCCGGCGCCGTGGTGCTGTCGCAGGCGTTCGAACCATCCAGCCTGCTGATTGGGGTGCCAGCTCGCGTGGCCCGTCAGCTGGGAGGCCAGCGGTGACATACGATGATTGGAGCTTTGCCGCGGGTGCCTCGCCGGGGCGCGCGGTGCACTATTTCTCGCTGGTCTCCAACGACGACCTCAATGCCCGGTACGGCGCCCGTCTCCATGCCGGTCCGGCTGCCGCCAAGGTCTGGAGCGTGTGCCGGGCCTTGCAGCATGTGGGTGAGCATCCGGTGATCGTGACGGGCCTTATTCCCGGTGCGGCCGCGGACCTGCTGGCGCCGCCGCAGATGGTTGAAAGTCACAGCGTGCCGGTAGCCAAGCTGGCGACGGCGGGACGGAGGATCGCGCGGCGCCTCACGGCGGCGTTGAGCTTCCTGCGCTATGCGTCGACGCGCGTTCGGCCCGGCGATGCCGTGCTGCTCTACAACGCCTTCGTCGACTACATTCCCGCTGCGATCTATCTGCGCCTAAGGGGGCGGCCGGCCATCCTGGACCTCGAGGACGGACCACGAACGGACGAACGTGGGCTACGGGGGGCTGTGGGACGATGGAGCTATCTGATCCTCAGGCGGCTGTGCCAGCAACGCGTTGTCACCGTGTCGACCCTGCTCGCGCAAACGCTCGGGCTGAGGCGCGCCCTGCCCGTCTATGGCAGCTGGACGCCGGGCCAAGTCGCTGAACGCAGCCATGGGCCGACGCTCCGGGTCCTGTTTGGCGGTGCGATCCTGCAGGAGACAGGGGTCGAACTGTTCATCGGGGCGGTGAAGCGATTGCGCTACACCGCCGATGTTCCAATACGATTTGACGTCACCGGCTTCTACCCCCGCGAGATCGGCGACCGGCTCCGGGAGCTCGCCAGCCCCGATGGGCCGGTGCCCCTGCATCTCCACGGCGAGGTGTTGCAGGCTGAGTATCGCCGGATACTTGAGAGCGCGGATGTCGGGCTCTGCCTCAAGCTCTCCGCGGGCTCCATGGGGCAGACGACATTTCCGTCGAAGGCAGTGGAGATCATGACCTCGGGGCTGACTTTAGTGTCGACCTCGGTCAGCGACATTCCGCGACTTTTTGGGCCGGATCAGGCAGTGATCCTGCGGGAGGAGAGCGTCGGCGAACTCGTCGAGGTGTTGCGCATGCTGGCCTTGAACCGAGAGCTGTGCCGGGCAATCGGGCGCAATGGGCAGGCGTTTGCGCGGGAGCGGTTTTCGCCGCAGCGGGTTGGGAAGGAACTGGCGGCGTTCCTGTTCGACGAGGAGCAGCCAGCGTGACCGGCTCGGTCAATGTTGCTTTTGTCTGGGACAATTTCGGGCCGCTGCATGCGGACCGTTGCGATGCCGTGGCGCGGGCGTTGGGCGATCGCGGCGTGGTGGTGGGCATCGAGCTGTTCGCGCGGAGCGAAACCTACGGGTGGATTCCGGCGGCCGGTGCGCTATTCGAAAAGGTCACGCTGTTCGAAAGACGGGGCGTGTCGGCATGGCGTGTCGCTGGGGCGCTGGTCGGTGCGATTCGCCGGCGGGACTGCCGTCATGTCTTTCTCTGCCACTACCATCAACCGTATGTCGCGATCTCAGCTCTGCTGCTTCGTGTGCTCGGTAAGCGGCTGTATTTTCTTGGCGATTCCAAGTTCGACGACTATCCGCGGCGGCTGTGGCGTGAGGTGCTGAAGTCGATCTACCTGTGGCCGTACCACGGCGCGATGAGCGGCTCGCCGCGATCACGCGACTATCTTCGATTTCTGGGGTTCAGGGCGCCGATCACACCTGGCTACGACACCGTCGACACTGCGCGGATCCGGAAGCAGGCTGGACTGTTCGCGGCGCCCCAGTTCGCTGAGCGGCATTTCGTGCACATCGCGCGACTGGTGCCGAAGAAAAACACCATGGTGCTTATCGAAGCGATGGGCCTGCTACAGCGCTCCGGACGGCTGTCGCGGATATTGCGGATATTGGGCGATGGACCGGAGGGGGAGGCGCTCCGGTGCCGGGTGCGGGACCTTGGGCTGGAGGAGTGGGTCCGGTTCGACGGCTTCGTGCAGACCGCTGCCGTGAGCGCGACGTTGTCGCGAAGCCTCTGCATCATCCTCCCCAGCATTGAGGAGCAGTTCGGCCAGGTTGTCGCGGAGGCGCTGGCATTGGGGGTGCCGGCGATCGTGAGCCCGGCTGTGGGCGCGAGGGATGAACTGGTGCGATCGGGGGTGAACGGGTTCGTGGTCGAACCGGACAATGCCGAGGGGCTCGCGTACTTCATGCACTTGCTGAGCTCGGACCAGGAGTTGTGGGCCTCGATGTCTGCTGGCACGGAGCGCTATAGGGACTTCGCCGGTACGGCACGGTTCAGCGCTTCGGCATTGGCATTGATAGGGCACACGGAGAGCGCTGGAAAAGCGCGTGGTGCGTCGAGGTGAGACTGCTTCACCTTATTCGCACGGTGCATCCTTCCTTCGGCGGACCGGTGGAGGGGATTCTTCGCCAGGCGTTCGACCTGCCCCGCTCGCATGTGCACGAGATCGCCTGCCTCGATCCGGCAGATGCGCAGTGGCTCGTCGACTTTCCGCTGCCGGTGCATGCCGGGGGGCCGGCTTCAGGGAGCAAACGCTCAGGGGGCCGCTACGGCTGGAGCTGGGCGTTTGTCGGGTGGCTGCGAGAGAACTGCTGGCGGTACGACGCCATCATCGTAAACGGCCTGTGGAACTTCACGACGCTGGGGTTCGTGCTGGCCGGGCGCGGGCGGGGGACGCCTTATGTGGTGTTCACGCATGGCATGCTCGACCCGTGGTTCAAGGCCACTTACCCGCTCAAGAATATGCTCAAGCAGCTGTTCTGGCTGTTTGCCGATGGGGTGGTGGTCAACCGGGCTTCAGCGGTGTTGTTCACGAGCGAGGAGGAGCGGCGGCTCGCGCGCGGGGCGTTCCGGCCATATCGGGCGCGGGAGCGGGTGGTGGCCTATGGCTCCGGGGATGCGCCGGATGGGGCGCCGGCGCAGCTTGCGGCTTTCAGGTCGGTGGTGCCGGGGCTTGGCGAACGACGGTACCTGCTGTTCCTCAGCCGTATCCACCCTAAGAAGGGGGCCGACCTGCTGATTGGAGCGTTTGCGCGCGTAGCGGCCGACGAGCCTGGGCTCGACCTGGTGATCGCCGGGCCGGACCAGGTGGGGCTCAGGGATACACTGCACCGCCAGGCAGACCGGCTCGGGCTCAGCGGGCGGGTGCATTGGCCGGGCATGCTGCAGGGTGATGCTAAATGGGGCGCATTCAGGGGCGCCGAAGCGTTTGTCCTGCCTTCGCATCAGGAGAATTTCGGCATCGCCGTCGCCGAGGCCATGGCTGCGGGCACGCCGGTGCTGATTTCCAACAAGGTCAATATCTGGCGCGAGGTCGAGGCGGCCGGTGCGGGGCTGGTCGAGGAGGACAGCGTTGAGGGAATCCACCGACTCCTCAGCGGGTTCCTCGCACTTGCTCCGGACGAGCGACGACAGATGTCGAAGGCGGCGCGCTCGGCTTACGAGCGGCACTTCAGTGCGGACAACGGGGCGCGCGAGCTGATCGCCGTGCTTGAGGATGTGATCCGGGAGAAGGCTGGATGAGTGATCCGGCGTATGAGGACATCGAGCCTGTCACGGCTGTACGCGGGTTCTTCGAAGGGGCGCCGAGCTTTCCGTTGCGGCATCGGTTGTTCCGGCTGGTGTGGAACGTGGCCTGGGCGCTGCTTGCGGCGTGGACGCCGCCGCCGTTGCGGCGCTGGCGCGTGATGCTGCTCAACCTGTTCGGGGCTGCGGTGGATCGCACCGCCAGCGTCTATGGCAGCGCGCGGATCTGGTATCCGCCCAATCTCAGCATGGGGGCGCGATCGGTGATGGGGCCGCGGGTCACCTGCTACTGCATGGCGCGGATTTCGATCGGCGAGCGGGTGGTGATTTCGCAGGGCGCACACCTTTGCGCCGGCAGCCATCGCGTCGACCATCCGGCTTTTGCGCTGGTGGCACAGCCGATCGACATCGGGCCGCAGGCGTGGATCGCGGCCGAGGCGTTTGTCGGGCCGGGGGTGACGGTCGGCGCGGGGGCGGTGCTCGGGGCCCGCGGGGTAGCGTTCAAGGCGCTGGAGGCGTGGACGATCCATGTCGGCAACCCGGCGCGGCCGGTGCGGCCGCGCCATGTTGGGGGTAACAGCCGGCAGGAGCGACCAGGCCTCTGATCACCGCCCATCGGGTCATTTGCGGCCTTGAACGCCGCGACGGCTAGGCGTAGCCGGCATCGTTTGAGGTGGATGTTGTCCGCCCGCAATGTGCTGTGGCGAGGAACCAGGTTCCCTCTCCCGCAGGCGGGAGAGGGAGTTGGGCACCGCCTCAGGGCGTCGTGCTGCACGCCGGGATCGACGCGACGGGCGGGCCGCTCGTCAGCAGGTCGGTCGCAGGCACGGGCACCCCTGCCGCCAACCCCGCTCTGACGAGGCGGGTCATCTGCGCCGGCACGTCCTCGCACAGCATCAGGCGCTGCTTGACGAGGCTGGTGAGCGACACCGTCAGGGCATCCTGGTAGCTGTTGAAGGTCGGATAACGCTCCGCCACCGACGGCCGCGGATCGCCCGAGGCCTGGCGATCTTCCGCCGTCTTCGCGAACGGGATGTACTGCCCCGCCTCTTCGCAGCCGTCGTTCGCCCACACGCCAGAGCGCAGCGCCCAGCCGGTGTAGGTCGCGAGCGGCACGCTCACGTCCGGCAGGTGCACGCCCGCGATGTCGTTTCCGTCGCTATCGGTCTTCGGCACGAAGCTCGGATAGATCGGCCCGTTCGACGGGTTGTCCTCGTATGGCGGCGTGATCATCGGCGGATTGATCGTCGGGATGCCGTTCTGGTAGTAGGTCGGCCCGTAGTCGAAGAGGTAGCGCGTCGTCTTGAGCCCCGTGTAGGTCACGCCCGGAATGCTCGGGAAGCCGGTCGAGGCCTGGTCCGGCGGTACCAGGGTGCCGTCAGAGAATTTCGGCACGTGGCTCGGCGGCGGCATCGCGTTGCCGCTCGCCCAGGCATCGAGGGCGATCCACAGCGCACGCTGGATCGGCGCCGAGTCGAGCGGGTTCTGCAACTGCTGGCAGACGCCCTTCGACGCCGCGTTGCCCACGCCGTGCTGGTGGCTCGAGATGAAGTAGTTGCGCGTATACGGCGAATCCGGCAGGTCGCTCTTGCCGTCCGGCGTCGTGTGCAGCAGAGATGCCGCCTTCACCCAGTACTCGTTGGCCGAATAGATCTCGGTCGCGAGCGGACAGGTGTCGGTCTGCTGGCAGCTCGTGTAGCGGCTGTCGGTCTTTCCGGTAATCGGATCGCTGGTGCGCCCGTTGGCGAACGGGAACACGCCCTCGACGTACAGATGGTCCTGGCGGTTCCGCTCGGTGCGGACCGGCTGCGACCAGCGGTAGTTCATGTTGATGCCATCGCCCACGGCGACCCACTGCATCATGCCGTCGAAGATCTTCTTGCCGTTCTCGCCCTGGTTGAAGCCGAGGTGCGTGAAGTCGTTCAGCAAGCGCCCCGGCTGCGAGAACACTTCGGTGAAGATGCGCTGCACGTCGCCCGCCAGAGGGTTGGGGTTGCCGGCGTCGTCGGCCTGCGCATAGCGCAGGAACTCGTTGAAGTCGCGCACCGCCGCGAAGCCGATGCCGTTGACGGTCGGGTTCTTCGCCGTGTAGCTGAACTCATAGATGTCGTTGTTGACGAACGCGCCGCTCGTCAGGCTGATCGCCGAGCCCGTGGCGTCGTAGTTCCACTGGTCGGCGGGCACGACCTGCGGCTGGTCGTCCAGGTGCACACGATGCGTCAAGACGGCCTGCGACTTGTCGAGCGTCGCCGGCGGATAGGTCAGCGTGTAGCTCGACGTGGAGCTCGGCGGCGACATCACGATGTACTCGTACGCCGGGCCGGTGATCGCCGAGCCGTCCGGATTGGTTGCGACCGGCAGGTTGATGATGCTGTTGTAGTTGGCCGGGTTGGTTCCGGCGGACTGGTCCCAGCCGCTCCACACCATCGTGTAGCCGCGCGGCATCAGGAAGGCGTTCGCGAGGGTCGTCGGGTCGGTGATCGTGCCGCCCGGGTCGTTGCCGCCCGGCACCCGGGCAAAGGCGTTCCACGTCTTGAAGCCGCGGTTCGGCGGCTCGTACATCACCTTGTGCGCACCCTTCGTCAGGTCGATCGGCCGCAGGATGTAAAAGCTGAACGAATACTCGACGAGGCCCTGTGCATTGCGCGGCGCCAGGCCAATGTCGGTGATCACCGCGTTCTGCGGATTGGTCGGGTCGAGCGCGCCGTACGCGGTGCCGACGAGCTTCTCGTACTGGCCGACGCCCGGCCAGCTGTAGCCGCCGAACGTGGGCGAGGCGGTCTCGGTGATCTGGATCTTCGTGATGTGCGCCTCGGCGGCGCTCATCGTGAGGGTGCCGGCGGCGGCCAGAACCGCGACGCTCAGGCACGCGTCAGCCACCGGCGTGCGCCGGTGCGCTCTTCGCTTCATCACGATCTGTCTCCTTCGGGATCTTCTGGGACGAACGGCGTCGTATGCGCTCAAGCTTCCAAGGGCGCGCGGACGACGCAACCGCCCGCCCGCCCCGGTAAGCACCGGGGCGCGGACAGCAATGTGGAACGACTGCGGACGACGTTCCTTGACCTAAATCAAGTTTTCCTCACGTCATCGGCGCTTTGCAGCCGGCAAAGCGCGGGTTATGTGGCGCGGAGCTTTTCGAGCCAGGCGTCCGGTCACCACCCCATTGCGTCATTGGCCGCCTTGAACGCAGCGGCGACTGTGGCGTAACCGGCATCGTTCAGGTGGATGTTGTCGGAGCGCAGCGTCCCCGGAACGACGTCGTTGGCGATGTCGGTTGCGTCGGTGACCGGGTTGGCCGCCGCGACCAGGGCGCCGCGGACGTTCACGTAGCGTGGGCCGTAGAGGGCGGCGAGGTCGGCATTGAGGGCGATGATGGCGTTGTAGCCGGGTTGTCCCAGGTACTCGGTGGCGTAGTTGCCGTTGGGGATGCCGGCGACGAGAAAGCGGGTATGCGGGAGAGCCGCGACCATCGCTGCGATATCGGCCTTCACCGTGGTCGGGTCGGAGTAGTTGTTCCGGCCGGCCCATATCCAGGCGGTGCGCCGGCGCAGTGTGCTGTCGGCGAGGAACCGGGTCCTGATCTGCGTCGAGGTATCGCCGCCGACTCCCCTATTGGCCACCGCCCGGTCGGGTGCGAACGCTGCCGCGGCAACCGCGGGATACTTTGCGGCGGCGGTGGTCGCACCGTTACCCACGGTGAGGCTGTCGCCCCACGCGGCAACGAGGCTGGCGATCGAGGCAGCCGAGAGGTTCTCCACCTCTTCGGCCGACGTCGCGGCGGGGAACAGCGTGACGCGCGCCACCGAACCGTTCCAGTTGTTCGAGGTCGTCTGGCCGCGCCCTATCCGCATCGCGGCGGCGCCCGGGAAACTGCCGGAACTGTCGGTGAGCGCCGGCTGGCCGTCGAGGGAGGCGACGAAGCTGTTTGGCGCGGCGGAAAAGGCGACGCGAAACGCCGTCGAAACGTCGATCACTCCAAGGTCGAGATCGGCCTGTGTCGTCGTCGAGCCGATGCTCGCCTGATTGGTGACGAGCAAATGCAGGTGCTTGCCGGCGTCCCAGTAGAGGCGGATGTAGTTCCGCTCGGTGGGGGTGCCGCCGTCCCTGGCATCGTCGTCGATCTGCCAAAGCACCTTGTTGCCGCCGGCGACAGCGGGGGTCGTCGCTTCGATCACACCGGATATTGCGGCCGGAACGAAGCCGGCGAACGGGGTGCATTCCTTGCAGGAGAAATCGTCGCCGAGCACCGTGCCGTTGGCCGGGTTGTAGATGGCCCGCATCCCGACATACATCGTCGTCGCCGCGCCCACCGGGGTGAAGGTGCCGGCGCTTTCGGCATAGGACGTCGAGGCGTTCTGGCCGCCATTGGCGCCCATGAAGCCGCCGCCCGACGAGTTCGGCGTGATCCACAGGAACGGGTAGATCGTCGCCGATGGCCCGCCCTTGATGCGGGCGCGCGCCTTGTAGGCATGTCCGCGCGCGACGGAGACGGGCTGTCCCACGAACGGGCTGTTGGCGCCGTTGCCGGAGAGGACATATTCCCCACCGACCACGGCGCCGGTGGCCGGCCCGCCGGCCGACTGGGTGGCGGTCCAGCCGGTGGTGCCGCCAGCGAAGTCGCCGTTGCTCAGCAGTTCCGGAGCATCGGGCGCGACATAGGGGCCGATCGAGATCACGCCGCTCGCCTCGACGCCGCCGATGGCGGAGAGGAAGGTGGGCTTGTCGGCGTAGTTGCGCCCGGCGAATACGAACCGACCGCCAGTGAAATCGGCATCGAGGATGGCGCCGGGATGCGCCCAGCCCGACCCTCGGCGGGGCGCGGACAGGCCCATGCCGAGGCCGAGCGCTGCTGCTCCTGCTTCGCCCATCAGTAGAGCCCCACCAGATGGGTCGCGGTGGTGCCGGTCGATTTCACCCGGCGCGCGCGCACCGGCAGCAGGGCGCCGCCTGAGAGGCCGACGAAGCTGACCTCGTCGCCGGACACCAGCACCACGACGAGATCGCCGGCGCTGCCGATGTAGATGGCGCGGGTTTCGGCGGTGAAGTCGGTTGCGTCGTTTGGGGTGATCTGAAACCCGCGGCGGGCGGGGGCCGCGATGTCGTCGGCCCGGCCCTGGTATTTTTCGCTCATGCTCTGCTCCATCACAATTGGAGCCAGGAGGATAAGCGTTGCCCCGAACGCGGGGATAAGTCCCGGTCAGGCGCGGCCGAACTCGTCTTCGATGCGGATGATGTCGTCCTCGCCGAGATAGGAGCCGGTCTGCACTTCGATCAGTTCGAGCAGGATTTTTCCGGGGTTGGCGAGGCGGTGCACCGAACCTAACGGGAGGTAGATGGACTCGTTCTCGGTGAGCATCGTCACCTTGCCGTCGATGGTCACCTCGGCGGTTCCGGTGACCACGACCCAGTGTTCGGCACGGTGGTGGTGTTTTTGCAGGCTCAGCTTCTTGCCGGGCTTGACGAAGAGGCGCTTCACCTGGAAGCGGTCGCCGCTGAGGACGGAGGAATAGCCGCCCCAGGGGCGGTAGGCGGTGCGGTGGATTTCGGTGAGGCCCTGGGTCGCGGGATCCGCCCGCAGCGCCTTGACCATCGGGCCGACGCGCTGGGCTTCGGACAGGCGGCCGACATAGACGGCGTCTTCCGAAGCAATGATGGCGATGTCGTCGAGCCCTTCGACGGCGATGTGTGCTTTGTCGGAGACAACCAGCGAGTTGCGGGTGTTGGAGAGCGTGGCATTGCCGTTGGTGACGACGTTGCCGGAGGCGTCCTTGTCCGAAACTTTCCACACGGCGTCCCAGGCGCCGAGGTCGGACCACGGGAAGGTCACCGGGACCAGCGCCACCTGCCGGGACTTTTCGAAGATGGCGTAGTCGACCGAGATGTTGGGGGCGGCGGCAAAGCCCTCCGCGCCGAGCCGGATGAAATCGAGGTCGATCCTCGACGCGGCCATGGCGGCGATGGCGGCCGCGAGGGTCTGTGGCGCGAGGGTCTGGACTTCGGCGAGGAAGCTGCGGACGTTCAACATGAAGGTACCGGAGTTCCAGTAGTAGCCGCCGGCGGCAAGCATCTTCTCGGCAGTGGCCAGGTCAGGCTTTTCGACGAAGCGGACGACTTCGCGCACGCCATCGCCGATGTCGGCGCCGGCCTCGATGTAGCCGTAGCCGGTTTCGGCCGCGGTGGGGGTGATGCCGAAGGTGACGAGGCGGCCGGCACGTGCGGCGGCAGCGGCGGTATCGACGCTCCACCAGTAGTTGTCGTCAGCCTCTACCGCATGGTCGGAGGCGAGGACGTGGATGACGGCTTCGTCGCCGAACGTGTCGCGCACGTAGAGCGCCGCGGCGGCGATGGCGGCGGCGGTGTTGCGCGCCACCGGCTCGAGCAGCACGGCGGCGGTTGCGACGCCGGCTTCCTGCGCCTGCTCGGCGACGAGGAAGCGATACTCGGCATTGGTGACGACCACCGCCGGATGGTAGCGCGCGGGATCGGCGACGCGCTGCAGGGTCTGCTGGTAGAGCGAGGTCGGACCGGTGAGCGGGAGGAACTGCTTGGGGCGCGCGGCGCGCGACATCGGCCAAAGCCGGGTCCCCTGCCCGCCTGCAAGGATTACCGGTACGATAGGGGTGGCTTCAGTCATCGGTTAGGCCTCGGCGTAGTATCCCGCGTATTTTCCGCGGTAGGTAGCGGGATTGTTGGTCTGCTGGTTGAGGATGGTGAGAATCGGCACGTCGTCCGCCTTGGCGCCGATCAGCGACGCCATGGCCGCCTTCACCTCCTGTTGGGGGGTACTGGAGAACTTTACGACGAACGCGATAGCATCGGCCATCCCCGCCAGATAGAGGCCATCGACAATCGGGCCGACGGGCGGGGTGTCGAGCACCACGATATCGAAGTTCATCCGCGCCGCGGCGATGAGGCGGGCGAAGGTCGTGCCGGCCACCAGCTGGTCGGTCGCGATGTCGCTGCGGCGCGAGCCGGGGACGATCCGGGCGCCGCTGCCGCGATCGATGGTGAGGATCGACTGGAGGTCGGAAGCACCGCCTGCGAGATATTCCAGCAGGCCTTCCGAGGCCTCCATCCCCAGCATCCTGTGGACGCTTGGCTTGCGCAGGTCGCAATCGACCAGCAGCGCCGACATGCCGGAGAGCGCATAGGCGCGGGCGAGCGACAGCGCGACGGTGGTCTTGCCCTCACGGGGAGCCGCCGAGGAGACGACGATGACGATCCCCGCGCCCTGCTCCGGGGGCCTGTTCCCGCGGTTGCGGCGCACCGCCTGGTCGATGCCGATCCGCACCCGGCGGATCGATTCCGAGTAGATCGAGAGGGGCGCGAGGATGAGCGAATCCGCGACGGTCAGGGCCTCGCCGTCCTCGTGCCTGACCGGCCGCTGGCGGGGAATGGCGGAAACCACCGGGGCCTTGAGGATGGCCTCGGCCTGTTGCTCGCTGGTGAAGCCGCCGACGAAGTTCTCGACGAGGAAGGCGAGCCCCACGCCCAGCCCGAGCCCCGCGAGGCCGGCCAGCAGAAGGAACAGCCGTGGGTTGGGGAAGGACGGCGCGTCGGGCGGTGTGGCCTCGGCGACGAGGCGGCTGTCGGCGACCTGCAGGTAGGCCTGGGTGTCGAGGTCCTTCTGCCGGGTCAGCAGGGTCTGGTACTGGGCCCGCGCGATCTCGGCGGTCTGCTGCAGCTCGTAGATGCCGGTGAGGATTTCCGAGGGCAGGTCGCTGTCGAGGATCGAGGTGCGGAGGCGGGCACGCAATGCGGCAATGCGGCCCTGCGAGGTGGCGAGGTCCTGCCTGAGGCCTGCGACGGCGCGGGCGGCGGCGTCACCGAGCTGGGTCTCGACATTGGCGAGGCTGCTGCGCAAATCGAACGCGGCCTCGCTGCCTTCCTCGGCCCCGGCGATGCTGCCGAGCAGCGCCACGCGCTGGCGATCGAGGTTCCTGACCGCTTCGTCCTTGAGGCTCGCGGCGACGGCCTCCCAGTCGCGCCGCGCGAGGCTATGCTCGGCGCTTTCGGCGACCGCGCCTGACTGGGTGCGGAAGGCGTTGAGCGAGGCGATCTCGTTGCGCAACTGGGCAAAATCGGTGCGGCCGGTGGCGTCGCTTATGCGGTCGAGGTTCTGGTCCACAAACTCGCCGAAGGCCCGCTCGGACTGGGCGACCGTGGCGCTGGCGGCAGCGATGCGGTCCTTGATGATGCCGGCGGAGGCGAGGGTGGAGGCGACCTTGGCGTCCAGCTGCTGGCCGATATAGGTGCGCGCCATGGCATTGGCGATCCGTGCGGCGAAAGCCGGACGCCCGGACCGCGCCGTGACGGCGATGAGGAAGGTCAGGCCGCGGCGCTGCACGGTGACGCTGTCGCGGAGGTTCCTGATCACCGCGGCGAGGGCTTCGTCGCCGGTGGGCAGCCTTGGCTCTGCGATGCGGAAGAAGGCCAGCAGCATGTCGCGCATGCCGAGGCGGAGGCCGAACTCGGGATCGGTGGGGAGCTCGAGGTCATCGGCCACGGCGAGCAGGGTCGTCTCGGACTTCACCAGTTCCACTTCGCTGTCGACGCGCAGGCTGTCGAAACTGGAGGCGGGGAGCTGGGTCTCCGGGTCGAGCAGGTTCTTCTTGCTGGGATCGACGAGGATCAGCGCGGTGGCCGAATACACCGGCTTCAGCGCCACAAGTGCAGCGCCGGCAGCGGCGACGGCGAGCGCGGTGCAGACGAGAATGATCCCGATCCTGCGCTTGAGCAGATCGAAGATGCTTCTCAAGTCGACAGTGTCAGCGTCCATGCTGCGAAACGGCGCCGGCCAGCGGCAGCAACGCGGCAGTTACTGCAAAGACGATGTCGACTGGTTCCTTACGCACGCCCGCCCTCCGTACATTCCCTTACGCACGCTAGGTTGGACATTTCTACCAGTCAATCAGGGCTTCATGATTTCCGGACCACGCACATTGCTCGACAGGCGCGCGACGTTAGATATGGGGGGATTTCGAGCATGGCGAGAGGGGTGCCGGAGAGGTTCAGGGTGCCCAGATTCCGGGGGACTCCGTTCAGTTCGACGCGGGCGCGCGGGTCGGTGAAGACCAGCTTACCGGTGCGGGAGGGTGGGCTGGCGGCATGCACCCGGACCACCCCGCCTGATAACTCGATGGCGATGCTGCGCTGACCCGCATCCCTGTCCCCTCCCCTGAAACAGGGGAGGGAGGCGATGGCGGCGGGGTGGCGGTCAGGCGGGCTGGAGTTCGGGGGTCGGGCCGTCCACGTCCTTTTTGGGCGGGGGGAAGGCGAGGGCCAGGGCGGCGGCGGCGAGGCCTATGGCGGCCGAGGCGATGTAGAGCCAGTGGTAGGTGCCGAAGGTGTCGTAGAGCCAGCCGCCGCCGACGGGGCCGAAGGCCATGCCGATGCTCGAGGTCATGACCATGCCGCCCAGCACCGTGCCCATAACGCGCGGGCTGAAATAGTCGCGGGCGAGCACCGAGTAGAGCGGCATCACGCCGCCATAGGCGAGACCGAGGACGGCAGCGAGCATGTAGAACTCGGTCAGTTGCGTCACGTAGATGTAGACGTAGATGCCGACTGCCTGGAGGACGAGGCCGCCCACGATGACGCGGCGCACGCCGAACCGGTCGGCGAGGACGCCGAAGAGGAGGCGCCCGAAGAGGCCGGCGAGGCCCTCGACGCTGTAGATGCTGGCCGCAGCCAGCGCCGAGGCGCCGCAGATCATGGCGTAGCTGACGGTGTGGAAGATCGGGCCGGAATGGGCCGCGCAGCAGAGGAAGAAGACGGCCGCCAGCACGATGAACTGCGGGGTGCGAAGCGCGGCGAGGGCGCCGGAGGGCTTCCGCTCCTTGGGGGCGGCGGCTTGGGCGGGCGGGGCTGCGGCTTCCGTGAAGATGGGGGCGCGGCGGATGAGGAGGCTGGCGGGGATGATGATGACGAGCGCGCCGATGGCGATGGTGAGCATGGCGCTGCGCCAGCCGTTCATCTCGATGAGGAGGCTGGCGAAGGGGGTGATGACCATGGGCGCGACGCCGCCGCCGACCGAGACGAGCGACACGGCGAGGCTGCGGTTCTTGTCGAACCAGCTCAGCGTCGCGGAGATGATGGGGGCGAAGAACGCGCCGCCGGAGGCGCCGACCATGGCACCGTAGGCGACCTGGAAGACCCAGAGTTCGGTCGCAGTGCTGGCGAGGACGAGGCCGGCCCCGAGCAGCACAGCCGCCATCAGCACGACGGGCCGGGCGCCGATACGGTCGCTGAGGGCGCCCCAGCCGAAGCCCGCGACGCCCATGACGATGAAGCCGATGGTCATGGCGCCGGAGATGCCGGCACGGGTCCAGCCGGTGTCCTCGGCCATGGGCTGCAGGTAGACCGGCAGGGCGAACATGGCGCCCATCGCGACGCAGGTGATCACCGCGCCCGCCGCGACGATGACCCAACCATAGTGCTTGTCCATTCTTCGATTCCTCCGACGACCTGCCTCCTAGACGAACGGGAGGCGATCATTTCGACATTGGGCGAAAGAGATTCGGTTCACGCGATTGTGGCATACTGCTTGTTACTTGCAAGTGGTATACCCAAGGGGAACTGCTTGTAAACTGCAAGAGGACAGAAGGAGCCGTGCCTGTGGATCTCAGATCGGGATGCCCCATTAATCTTGCCGTCGAGGTGCTGGGTGATCGCTGGAGCCTCGTGGTGCTGCGCGACATGATGTTCG
Source organism: Devosia sp. (assembly GCF_028290645.1). Taxonomy (GTDB): domain Bacteria; phylum Pseudomonadota; class Alphaproteobacteria; order Rhizobiales; family Devosiaceae; genus Devosia_A. The sequence continues at coordinate 23,951 of NZ_JAQGJL010000091.1, forward strand.
CGAACCGGCGCAGCTATGGGGAGCTGCACGGCAACTCGCTCGAGGGGATCGCGACGAACATCCTCGCCAGCCGGTTGAAGCGCCTAGCGGACGAGGGGCTGATCACGGCGGCGGCTGATCCGGGGCACAAGCAGCGGACCATCTATAGCCTTACCGAGCAGGCGATTGCCCTGGTGCCGGTGATGGCCCAACTGGGCGCCTGGGGGTCGCGCTTCCTGCCGGTCACCCCGGAACTGGCGGCCCGGGCGATCGCGCTCGATCAAGGCGGGCCCGAGATGTGGCGCGACTTCATGGACGAGCTGCGCCACCTGCATCTCGGCGCACCGCCGGTTGGCCGCTCCGTGCTGGCGGAACTGGAGGGGGCTTATCGCGAGGCGGCAGGGGTGCCGGGGAGCCACTCTGCCGGGGTGGGGGAGACTGCGACGGGGTGAGTCTCGCCGGCGTAGCGGAGCGTGATGGTTTGTGCCGTTGTGCTGGAGAGCATCACCCGGGTGAGCGCGCCTTCATGCCATTCGAGATCGACGGTCAGGCCGCCGCGGGCGCGGAGGCCGCGGAGGTTGCCGGTGGGCCAGGTGGTGGGGAGGGCGGGGAGGAGGTGGAGTTCGTTGGCGTGGGATTGGACCAGCATTTCGGCGATGCCGGCGGTGACGCCGAAATTGCCGTCGATCTGGAAGACGTTGCCGCCGGGCCAATCGGCGTGCGGATGGAGGACCAGCAGCGAGCGCGAGGTGAGGTGGTCGAGGAGGCCGGCGACGGATTGCTCGGCCAGCTCGGCGTCGTGCAGGCGGGCGGCGAGGCAGACGACCCAGGCGCGGCTCCAGCCGGTGTAGCCGGTGCCATTTTCGAGGCGGCGGTTGAGGGCGCGGCGGACGGCTTCGAAGGCTTCGGGGGTGCCGGATCGGGTGATGCGATTGCCGGGATAGAGGCCGTAGAGGTGCGAGAGGTGGCGGTGGCCGAGTTCGGCGGGCTCTTTGTCGTCGTCCCATTCGAGGAGGACGCCGTCGGGGGCGATCAGCGGCTCGCGGAGGCGTGAGAGCGCGGCACGGGCGGGCCCGGCCAGCGGATCGGCGGGTTCAGCGAGGGCAAGGAAGGTGGCGAGGGTTTCGCGGATCAGTTCCTGATCCATGGCGGTGCCCTGGGTGATGGCGACGTGCTGGCCGGCGACGACGAAGCTGTGTTCGGGCGAGGTGGAGGGGCTGGCGACAAGGGCGCCGGTGGCGTCTTCGACGAGGATGTCGAGGGCGAACCCGGCGGCGGCGCGGAAGATCGGCAGGGCGTATTCGGCGGCGAAGGCGGGGTCGGCAGCGCCGTAGTCGAGGTGTTGCAGGAGGTGGGCGGCCATCCAGTAGAGGGCGGAGGGCCAGTTGGACCATTGCGGGTGGCCGGGGACCGGGGCGGTGTGGCGCCAGAGGTCGGCATTGTGGTGGGCGGTGGCGCCGACGGCATCGTAGTAGCGGCGGGCGGTGGCGGCGCCGGCCCGGGCGAGGTCGCGGGTGAGCGTGAACATCGGCTGGTGGAGGTCGGCGAGGCCGGTGGGCTCGGCGGGCCAGTAGTTCATCTGGGTGTTGATGTTGATGGTGTAGTTGGCGCTCCAGGCGGGGCGGAGGTCGGTGTTCCAGATGCCCTGCAGGTTCGTGGCTTCGGTGCCCGGGCGGGAGCTCGAGATCAACAGGTAGCGGCCGAAATGGAAGAGCAGTTCCGCGCGGGCGTTGGCGGGGCCGAGGTCGAGATCGGTGCGGTCGAAGTAAGCGCGGTAGTCGTCGCGGTGGCGCTGGCGCAGCGCTTCGGTGGTGCGGGCCATGGCGGCGGTGACGCGCTGGCGCGCGGTGGCGATGAGGCTGGCGAAATCGGCGCTGGGGCGTTGGTCGTAGCCGCGGAAGCCGGAGGCGGCGGATGCGATGAGGCGGAGGCCGCCGGCCGGGTCGGGCGCGAGGGCGGCGACGACGGCGTAGCCCATGCCGGTCGCGACGGTGCCGTCGGCAGCGGGTGGGGTGTCGCTGTAGGTGACGGGCTGCTGGCTCGGGACGTAGTTGGGGACGACGCTGGAGGGGACGCGGGCGGTGGCGATGAGCCAGCGGAGGCCGTCGATTTCGGTGGTCGAGATGTCGGCGCCCGGGTGTGGCGAGGCGAAGGCGAGGCGGGCGTGATCGGGGGTCAGCACCCCCTGCTCCGTGGCGGTGGCGACCAGCACTCCATCGGGGTAGGAGACGAAGCTGGTGAGTTCGGCGGGGCCCCTGCCGGTGTCATAGCGCGTTATGGTCGTGGCCTCGGCGAGGTCGAGGCGGCGGGTGTAGGTGGTGGCGGGGCCTTCCGCATAGGTGAGCTCGAGGCCGCCGAGGGGCTGGTAGGACTGGGTATACCGCTGGCCCTGCAACTGCCGGCCCAGTTCGTCGGCGTGGAGGAAATCACCGGCGCGGATGGCGGCGCGGAGTTCGGGGAGGAGGCGGGCCGGGACCTCGCCGGTTTCGGGCTCGAGCGGGCCGCCGGACCAGACGGTGTCGAGGTTGAGATCGAAACGCTCGGTGCCGACGCCGCCGCGGACAGTGGCGCCGAGCCAGCCATTGCCGAGGAGGAAGCTGTCGATGAAGCCTTGGGCGGGCGTATCGAGGTCGAGGCAGTAGCGGGGCATGGGTCGGGTCCGGTGAGGGGTCAGGGCGACGGCGTGGCGATGGTGCTGGGGGTCAGCAGCCGGCGGGTGGAACCGCGGAGGATGATGTCGCAGTTGAGCGTGATGGTGTGCGGCTCGTGGCTGGTGCCGCGCTCGGAGAGGCGGGAAGACATGATGCCGGTGATGGTCTCGGCGATCTTGTCGACGGGCTGGGCGACAGCGGTGATTCCCGCTTCGTGCAGCTGGAACAGCGGCACGTCGTCGAAGCTCAGGAGCGAGATGTCGTCGGGGACTTTCAGGCCGTGCTCCTTGAGCAGGCGCAGGGCGCCGACGGTCATGTTGTAGTTGCAGCAGTAGAGCGCGGTGGGCGGATCGGCGAGGGAGAGCAGGCGGAGCATGCCGGTATAGGCTTCGCTCTCGTGCCAGTGGGTGTCGAGGACGTAGCGCTCGTCGACCTGGAGACCGCGGCTGAGCATGGCCTGGCGGTAGCCTTCGTAGCGCTCGCGGCCGGTGAAGTAGTTGGTGTCGCCGGTGAGGACGGCGATCTTGGTGTGGCCGATGTCGAGCAGGTGGCTGACGGCGCGGAAGCTGGCGGCGCGGTTCTCGACGAGGACGCGGTCGGCAGGCACGCCGCTGACGTCGTTGTCGTAGAAGATCACCGGCGTGCCACCGGCCACCAGCTCGCGGATGCGGTCGTCGACGCCGATGAAGCCGTCCATGACGAGGCAATCGACGCGGTGGGCGTCGAAGAAATCGAGGGCGTCGACGACGGCATCGGGATCGGCGTTGTGGCAATAGGTGAGGAGTGCCCTCCCCGCCTTGCGCATGGCGCGGCTCAGGTGCTCGAGCACAGCCGAGTGGAACTCGCTGAGCGAGGGGACCATGAAGCCGACGGTGTTGGTGAGCTGGCTCTTCATCGCGGCGGCGAGCGCATTGCGGCGATAGCCGAGCTCGCTGATCGCCTGCTCGATCTGGTCGCGATTGCCGCGGCGGACCGGGTGGCCGTTGAGGTAGCGGGAGACCGTGCCGATGGCGACGCCGGCGCGGTCGGCGACCTCGACGATGGTCGCCTGTCGGCGCCGGCTGCTCTCGTCTTCAGGTTGGCTCAAACACTGCCCTCGAACACCAGTGCCGAATGGATGTGGAGGCTCGGAAGCGTCACTTCGACCCGGTCGCCGCCATTGCTGAACGGCACGTCCTTGCCGGTCAGGGCGTCATAGACGCGGGAGGGCGAGCGGGGCAAGCGGACGCTGGCGGTGACGGGACCGAGGGTCGGGATATCCTCGATCATTTCCATGACGCGGACGCCGTTTTCGCCGGCTGGGACGCCTTTGCCGCGGATCTGCGGGGCGCCGTAGAGGAGGTGGAGGATGTGGCGCTTCTGCTCGGCCTGGCGGGTCAGCGTGGCGCGGGCCGAGGACGGCAGGTCGGTGACGAGGACCTGGTCGGGGAGCAGGCGGTTGATGAGGCCGCGGATGACGTACTTGTACAGCGGCTGTCCCATGGCGTGGTACATGGCGAAGATCGGATAGGCGACGTAGCCGATGCCGCGGTGGAGCGTCACCGCGGCGCCGAGCGCGGCGGCCGACGGATCGTCCGGCGTGTGCTGGTGCGAGCTGTAGTGGCGGAAGGTGCGGTTGAAGTAGGACGGGCCGATCTCGGCGAGGACCTCGGCGCCAGCGGCGACGATGATCTGGCCGATGCCGTACATGACGAAGGGCGTTTCGGTGAGGCTCTGGTCCAGTTCGCGGCCGGCGCGCATGTAGGACGGGTTGAGCGCCACCGGGGCGCCGGTGCTGCGGATGCCGGCGGGGACGGCGAAGCTGCCATCGGGGTTGAGGGCGGATGAGCCGGTGAGGAGGAGCTTGCCGCCGTTGGCGGTGAAGGCGTCGAGGCGGGCGGCGAGTTGGGCGTCGACCGGGATCTGGTCGGGGAGGATCAGCAGCCGGTAGGCATCGAAGCCGGTGCTGGGATCGATGACGTCGAAGGGGAGCTTCAGCTCCTGCAGCATCTGCGCGGCGCCGTCGTCGCTGGTGTTGTTGCGGGCGCCGACGCGGTGGAAGAACTCCGCCGCGAGGATGGCGATTTCGGAGACCTGGCGGGCGTTCTCGAGGAAGGGCTCGAGCTTTTCGATGCGCGCATAGGCGGGGGCGATCGAGGCGTAGGTGTCGGGGTTGATCGCGCCGTTGGGGTGGAGCTGGTCGCCGACGAGGCATTTGGAGCCGAGGGCAACCATCTGGGCGGCCTCGAATTCCAGCGCGTCGGGATGCTTGAAGCCGCCGAACTCGCCCCAGCTGGTGTGGAATTTTCCGGTGTGGGCGACGAAATCGAGGCCTAGCGTCGCGGCGTAGCGGGCGCTCGAGGGGAAGTGGTCGTAGCCCCAGCCGCCGGTCGGCAGGCTTTCGAGCTCGAGGTGGCTGTAGGAGGCGAAGCGCTCCGGGCCCTGCTTGTGGATGTGGCCGCAGTTGTAGAAGACGCGGAGGCCGGGGAACTCGGCGCGAAGCGCGGCGCTGGTCTCGGAGCGGAAGCGCTCGTTGACCCACTCGTCGTTCTTGAGGCGATCCGCCGGGTTCTCGGCGTCGAGGCCGTGCTCTTCCATGGTGGCGAGGCAGGCGGCGCAGACGCAATCGGGGGTGAGGATGATGTCGAAGAAGATGCCCTGCGTCTCGTAGTTGCGGGCGACTTCGCGGGCCTGCTCGAGCAGCTCGTCGCGGTAGGCCTTGTGGTTGAGGCAGAGCGTGTGCCAGGCGGGGCTCAACTGCCTCGCAGCGGACTGGTCGCCGGCGATTGTATGGTTGTAGCGGTTGGTGGCGCTCATGGCGCGCCACTCGGGATGGAGGCGCGCGTTGCGCTCGTCCCACTGCACCGAGATGTAGATCGGGCACTCGATATCGGCGGCGGTCAGCGCTCGGACCATGTCGCCCATCAGGTCGGGCCGGGCGAGTTGCGGGTGCGGGGCGCCGACCTTGGTCGGGTAATACGACCAGCCGTGGTGGCACTTGGCGAAGATGGTGATCGAGTTGACATGCGCCGCCTTGAGGGTGCCGACGAAATCGTCGGGATCGAAGGCCGAGCCGATGCCCGGGATGTGCTCCGAGGTGTGGAAATCGAGGTGGATCTGGCGGTAACGGAGCGGCTTGTTGGTCGAGGCGGGCATGGTCATTCCTTAGCGCCGGTGCGGGTTTCGGCCCCGGCGGCGAATTGGCGTTGAAAGACGAGAAAGACGATCAGTGGGACGATGGTGGTGACGATGGCGGCCACCGAGCGGAGGTCCCAGTTGACTTCGTAGGTGCCGGAGACGCGGGTCAGCATCACCGGCAGCGGGATGTTGGTGCGGAGATACAGCATGGGTAGCAGCAGGGCGTTCCAGGTCCAG
>NZ_JAQGJL010000142.1 GCF_028290645.1 Devosia sp.
CTTCTTGTCGTCGTGGGCGCGTTAACTTACCAATCTGGCAAAAGCGCGAAAGTCCACAAGCAGGGCGAATGGATGCTGGACAAGGGGAAGGGGCCCTGCTAGTCACCGCGCCGGATCGGGCGGCTAGCTCAGCTGGTAGAGCAGACGACTCTTAATCGTCGGGTCCGGGGTTCGAATCCCCGGCCGCCCACCAATCCCTCCCAAATGGCTCGAATGACGGGACGGACCGGCGCCGAGCCGTTCTGCCTGCGCATAGCTATCGAGCCTTGCCGCGCACAGCGCCGCAGGCGTTGAAATGTCCGAACGACGCACTTCACAATCTCGCCCGTGCCGCTTACATAGCCGCGACCAGCTTTTGATCGCGGAGAGATCCAGGAATGCCCTTTGGCCTTGATGCTTCGGCTTTTGCGGCGTTCTTCCAGGTTATCGTCATCGATCTCGTGCTCGCCGGCGACAACGCCGTCGTCATCGGGCTTGCCGCTGCCGGGCTCCCATCCGATCTCCGCCGCAAGGCAATCCTCATCGGCATCATCGCGGCCACCGTGCTGCGTATCGGCTTTGCGCTGATCACCACGTCGCTTCTGACCCTCGGCGGCGGCCTCCTGGTCGCGGGCGGACTGCTGTTGCTCTGGGTGTGCTGGAAGATGTACCGCGAGCTCGCGGTCTCCCACGAGCAGGAGCATGAGGCTACCGAAGCGCTGTCCGACAGCGATCTCAACAGCGACGGCACGGTAGCCAAGCGGGCGCCACGCAAGACTCTCAAGCAGGCCGTCTGGCAGATCGTCATTGCCGACGTCTCGATGTCGCTCGACAACGTGCTGGCGGTGGCCGGCGCGGCGAAGGGCCATGAAGTGGCGCTGATCTTCGGGCTCGGCCTGTCGGTGCTGCTGATGGGCGTTGCCGCCTCGCTGGTGGCCGGGCTGCTGCACAAGTTCCGCTGGATCGCCTGGATCGGTCTCGCGGTGATCCTCTATGTGGCGGTCAGGATGCTCTACGAGGGCGCCGACCAGCTGCTCGGGCACACCCTGCCGATGATCCCGCTGATCAAGGGCGCCCCGGCGGCGGCGCTGGTTCACTAGGCAGGGGACTCATCGCAAACTCACCGAGGACCGGGTCAAATCCAGTCCCCGCACGCAGCCCACCGCCTGCACCAGTCGGACCGGCTACCTTCTCCTAACCAAGCGCGCATATTCCTTGTATTGCGGCAGGCGGCGTAGCAATTCCTGAAGTTGTCCCGCGCTAGCGTCCGGCAGGTTTCTTGCCGGGTTCCGTCCATGTCGCTTGCCGCCCTGTCTCCCAGCCCCGTTGCGCAGGCGGTCGCCTCGCCGACGCGCATTGCGTTCGCCATGCGCTCGGTGACGCCGGACGCATGGGACGATGCGATTGCCGGGTTCGAGGGGGTCTGCCAGGAGCAACTCGCGACGTTTGCGCAGGCGCGCTGGCCCGACGTGGTGCTGGAGCCGCTGCTGTTTCATCGCGACGAAGAGGTGGTGGGCGGCTGCCTGATCATGGTGCAGCGATTGCCGCTTGGGCTCGGGTCCATCGCCGTCGCCAAGTGGGCGCCGATGCTTCGGCACACAGGCGGCGCCGATGCCGGTTCGATCTACGCCGAGATGATCGAGGCGCTGTGCGCCGAATATGCCGGGCGGCGCGGGATGATGCTATCGGTGCTGCCGCGGGCCTCGCTGATCGAGGGCAACGCGGAGTATGCGCTGCTGCTGGGCCGCGGGTTCCGCAAGGGCGCGACGCTGCTGTTCCCTGACCGCTACATCGTCAACCTGCGCCTCAGCGACGCCGAGCAACGCGCCAGCTTCCACCAGAAGTGGCGCTACCACCTCAACAAGGCCGACAAGGCGGGGCTCAGCTTCGAGCATGCCGCGCCGGAGCGGCGAGCCGAGTTCGACGCGCTCTACGAGCAGATGGTTGACCGCAAGAAATTCCCCGATCACTCGGCCTACGGCACCGTGCCGGCGCTGATGGAGATGGCGAACCCGGCGCTGCGCCCCGAACTGTTCTTCGTCCGCCACGCCGGCGAGATCGTCGCCGGGGCGATCATCTTCAAGGCGGGCGACCGGGCGGTCTATCTCTATGGCGCAACCAGCGCCGCAGCACTCGAGCTGCGCGCCGGCTATTTCCTCCACTGGCACATCATCCGCTGGCTGCGCGACAATACCGAGGCCCGCTGGTACGACCTCGGCGGCACGGACGGCTTCCAGGGGCTGCACCAGTTCAAGAAGGGCATGGTGGGCGAGCGCGGCGTCATCACGCCGGTGCCGCCGGTGGCCAACTACGCCGAGCGCTGGTGGCCGCGCCTCCTCGGCGAGGCGGCCTTTGCCGGCCGCGAGATCGCCCATGCCGTCGGCCGGCAGGTGGACCGCCTGCGGCCGGATCGCGCCAAGCCCGACCAGCGGCGCGACGCCTGATGAGTCTCCGGCAGCGCCTGCTCTCGCAATCGAGCGTGATCTTTGCCGCCCGCATCTTCGGCGCCGGCGTGATCTTTCTCGCCCAGGCCGCGATCGCGCGCTTCTGGGGCGCCGGCATCCTCGGCGAGTACCTGCTGATCATCGCGACGGTGAACATCGTCGCCGTGGTGATGCCGCTCGGCTTTGAAACCATCGGCACCTATTTCGCCGCCGAATACCGCTCGAAGGGCGAGGGGCGGCTGCTGCGCGGCTTCATGCTGCGCGCCTACGGGCATGTCGCGGCGATGGCAGTGGTGCTGCTGGTCGCCGGCTACCCGCTGGCCGCTCTGTTCGGCGAGCCGGGCAGGGTGCTGACGGCGCACTGGCTGCCCGCCTGCCTGATGACGCTCGCGACGGCAGTCGTCTACTGCAACAGCGCCCTCCTCGTGGGCCTCAAGCGCCCGCTGGCCGGGTTCTTCGCCGACACCATCTTCCGGCCGCTGCTGATCGTCCTCTGCTTTGCCCTGGCGACGATGGCCAGCGATGCCGAGGGCCGGTTCGCAGAGCTGATCTGGCTGCTCGCCATCGGCTTCACGGCGATCGCGGCGGCACAGTTCGCCTGGGTGCTGCGGGCCGCCGGCCAGGTACCGCACGGGATCACCAGCCGGTCCGTCGAGTGGAAGCGCTGGTGGCGCTTCGCGCTGCCCTGGGTGGTGATTGCGCTCGCCACCGACTTCTTCTTCGACATCGATCTCCTCATCCTCTCCAATCTCCTCGATCGCGAAAGCCTCGCGGTGTTCGGGGTGTGCACGCGGGTGTTCTCGCTGGTGGCCTTCGGCGTCTCCTCGGTCTACGCCGTGACGCTGCCGGAGATGTTCGAGCGCAACGCCGCCGCCGACCGCGAGGGGTTCATGAAGCAGATCGGCGAGGCCAATCTCGTCGCGAGCGGCATCTCGGTGGCGCTGTTCGCGGTGGTCGCCGCCATCGCGCCGCTGCTGCTGATGCTGTTCGGGCCGGAGTTCCAGGCCGGCGTCGCGCCGCTAGCGGTGCTGTGCCTCACGCTCTGCGTACGCTCGCTGTTCGGCCCCGCGGCGCTGGTGCTGTCGATCCACGACCGCCCATATGCGACGCTCCCGGCAATCGGCCTCGGCATGGGCGTGCTGGCGGCGGGCAATGTGCTGCTGGTACCGGCGCATGGGCTGATGGGCGCTGCCGTGGCAGCATTGCTGGCACAGACCTTCTGGTCCGCCGCGATGTGGCTGACGGCGAAGCGCATGGCGGGGATCGACGTGTCGATCGGGCCGCGGCTGCGGGAGTTGCTGGGACGTCGCGTGGTGAAGGACGTTTAGGTTGGAGCGGAGCTCAAGACTCACCGCCCCAGCAACATATCCACCCGCGCCCGCAGCTTCGCGATCCGCCCCATGCCCATGCCGCTGTCGTAGTCGCCGGTGACCTTCGTGTAGAATTTCTCCATCACCACGTAGTCCTCCCCGAAGATCTGCTGGCGCAGCAGCGCCGTCTGCTCGTAGCCGTAGCGGCGGAGGAGCGCGAGGGCGACTTCGTTCTCGGGGCGCACCCAGGTGAAGGCCTTGTGGAACCTGCCGTTGTCCCAGTGCTGGTCGAAGATCCGCATGCCGTGCAGGCCGAGGCGGGTCTGGCGGTGCGAGGGGAAGATCCAGCTCCAGTAGCGGAAGATCGCGCCGCATTCCGGCCCCGAGATCAGCCCGCCGCCGGCGACGCCGTCGACCGTCAGGATGATGACGTGGAACGGATCGACCCGCTGCAGGGCGCGCAGGAACCCCTTGGTCAGCCGGCCCTTCTCGTGCGCCTTGAAGCGGCCCGAATAGTGCGGCGACTCGTCGATCACCGCCATCAGTTCGCGATGGATCATATCCAGTTCGTCTGGTCGCGCGGCGTGGTAGCCGAGTTCGGGCATCGGAGCCTCCAATGGTATTGCCCCATTGTGCCTGCAAACCCGCGGAGAAAGGGTTTACCGCCAGGGTTTCCATTGGCCTAAAGGCGGCAAGTGGTCTGCTTGCCCGGCCCGGTGGGCTTGGTTAGAACGGTGCGCAAACGGGAGGACGATCGATGAGCGAGAGTTTGGTGTTCGAGCCCAGCGCGGCGGCCATCGCGCGGACGCGGACCACGGCGGCGCAGTACGAGGAATTGTACGCCCGCTCGCTGAGCGACCCGGACGGCTTCTGGAAGGAAATGAGCCAGCGCATCGACTGGATCACGCCGCCGACCAAGATCAAGAACACCACGTTCGAATACCCCAATGTCTCGATCAAATGGTTCGAGGACGGGGTGCTCAACATCTCCGCCAACTGCGTCGACCGGCACCTCGCGACGCGCGGCGACCAGACCGCAATCATCTGGGAAGGCGACACCCCGGGCACCGATGACCGGACCACCTACCGGCAGCTCCACGAGCGGCTCTGCCGCTTCGCCAATGTGCTGAAGGCCAACGGCGTCAGGAAGGGCGACCGGGTCACCATCTACATGCCGATGATCATCGACACTGCCGTGGCGATGCTCGCCTGCGCCCGTATCGGCGCCGTACACTCGGTGATCTTCGGCGGCTTCTCGCCGGATTCGATCGCCGGTCGCATCAACGACTGCGATTCGAGGATCGTGCTGACCGCCGACGAGGGCCGGCGCGGCGGCAAGACCATTCCCTTGAAGAAGAACGTCGACGAGGCGCTGGCAAAGACCCCGGGCGTCGAGCGCGTCATCGTCGTCCGGAACACCGGCAATCCGGTGGAGATGAAGGCCGGCCGCGATGTCTGGTACCACGAGGCGGCGGAGGCCGTTTCCGCCGACTGCCCGCCCGAGCCGATGAACGCCGAGGATCCGCTGTTCATCCTCTACACCTCCGGCTCGACCGGCAAGCCGAAGGGCGTGCTGCACACCACCGGCGGCTACATCGTCTGGGCCTCGCTGACGCATGAGCGCGCCTTCGACTACCGCGATGGCGACATCTACTGGTGCACCGCCGATGTCGGCTGGGTCACCGGCCACAGCTACATCGTCTATGGCCCGCTGGCCAACGGGGCGCAAACGCTGATGTTCGAGGGCATCCCGAGCTATCCCGCCGCCTCGCGCTTCTGGCAGGTGGTCGAAAAGCACAAGGTCAACACCTTCTATACCGCGCCGACCGCCATCCGCGCCCTGATGGGCGCCGGCGCCGAATTCGCCGACAAATACGAGATGCCGTCACTGCGGCTGCTCGGCTCGGTGGGCGAGCCGATCAATCCCGAGGCCTGGCTCTGGTACCACAAGCATATCGGCAAGGGCCGCTGCGAGATCGTCGATACCTGGTGGCAGACCGAGACCGGCGGCTTCATGATCACCCCGCTCCCCGGCGCCATCCCGACCAAGCCTGGCTCGGCGACCAAGCCGTTCTTCGGGGTGAAGCCCGTCGTCCTCTCGCCCGAGGGCAGGGTGCAGGAGCAGACCAAGGCGGAGGGCGTGCTCTGCATCGCCGACAGCTGGCCGGGCCAGATGCGCACCGTCTATGGCGATCACGCGAGGTTTGTCTCGACCTATTTCGAGACCTACAAGGGCTACTACTTCACCGGCGACGGCTGCCGGCGCGACGAGGACGGCTACTACTGGATCACCGGCCGCGTCGATGACGTGCTCAACGTCTCCGGTCACCGCATCGGCACCGCCGAGGTGGAGAGCGCACTGGTGGCGCATCCCAAGGTCGCCGAGGCCGCTGTGGTCGGCTATCCGCACGACATCAAGGGGCAGGGCATCTATTGCTATGTCACGCTGATGGCCGGCGAGACCGGCGACGACGCGCTGAAGACCGAGCTGCGCAACTGGGTGCGCAAGGAGATCGGCGCCATCGCCTCGCCCGACCTCATCCAGTTCGCCCCGGGCCTGCCCAAGACCCGCTCGGGCAAGATCATGCGCCGGATCCTGCGCAAGATCGCTGAGAACGACTACGGCGCGCTGGGGGATACGACGACGCTGGCGGACCCGGGCGTGGTCATGGATCTGATCGAGAACCGGCAGAACCGCTGAGCCGGGGCGCGTGGCCACCCCCCACCCTTGATCCCTCCCCACCAGAGGGAGGGAGACGACTGATGGTATCGCGAACTCGATCGGCCTCCCTCCCCCTTGTGGGGAGGGAATGAGGGTGGGGGTGCCCCGCGCTCCGCCCCATCGGCCTTTCGCCGCAATCTCTTGCCAAAAGCCAATTCCCATCCCCTGAGATCCAACATCCATGCGCCTCGCCACGAAGCTCCTCGCGACGATCCTGATCCTCGCCGCGCCCCCCGCCTTTGCCCAGTCGCTCGAGCAGATGGCGGGACAGATGATCGTCGTCGGCTTCACCGGCGATTCGGTCGACGACAAGTCGGTGGTGGCTTTGCGCAAGGAAGTCGCGGCCGGCGAGATCGGCGGGGTGATGTATCTCAAGACCAACGTCGCGAGCCGCAAGGCGGTGCAGGCGATGAACGCGGCGTTCCGCGAGGCCTCCCCGAAGCTCCCGCCGTTCATCACGCTCGACCAGGAGGGGGGGCTGGTGGAGCGGCTCGGCAATTCCGTCGGCTTCAAGGAAATTCCCGACGCCGCGACGGTCGCGGCCACGCACACGCCCGAGCAGTCGCGCAGCGTCTATGACGGGCTGGCGCAGGGCGTCGCCGAGTGGGGTTTCAACGTCAATTTCGCGCCGGTAGTCGATCTGGCGGTCAATCCGAACAACCAGGTGATCGCCAAGTACGGTCGCGCCTACGGCAAGACCGCCGACGTGGTGACCGAGTACGCATCCGAAGTGATCGCCGCGCACCATGCGGCGGGGCTGCTGACATCGCTCAAGCACTTCCCCGGCCACGGCTCGTCCACTGCCGACAGCCACGAGGGCTTTGTCGACATCACCAAGACCTGGAAGCCCACCGAGCTCGAGCCCTATCGAGCGCTGATCGCCAAGGGCTACGAGGATTTCGTCATGGTCGGGCACCTGATCGACACCAATACCGATCCATCCGGCCTCCCCTCGAGCCTCTCCAAACAATGGATCGAGGGCGTGCTGCGCGGCCAGCTCGGCTTCACCGGCGTGGTGATCACCGACGATCTCGAGATGGGCGCCATCCGCGACCATTTCGGCCTCAAGGACACCGTCATCCGCGCGGTGCGCGCCGGGGTTGACGTGCTGCTGTTTTCCAACACGTCCAAGCCGCGGGCCTCGCTGGGCGACGAGGTTCGGGCGATCCTCGTCGCCGAGGCCGAGGCCGATCCGGCGTTCAAGGCGCGGATCGAGGAGAGTTACAAGCGCATCGTGGCGCTGAAATCGCGTATCGGAGCGGCGGAATGACGACCCTCACCAAGGCCGAGGTGATCGAGAGGCTCGGGCTCGGCGGGCACTTCGAGGGCGGCTATTTCCGCGAGTCGTTTCGCCCGACGCACCGGGAAAAGTTGCCCACCGCCCGCGGTCCGCGCGGCACCATGACCAGCATCTACTACATGCTGACCGATGATTCCCCGATCGATGCCTTCCACACCAAGCACTCCGACGGCATCCAGTTCCACCATTTCGGAGCGCCGCTGACCTATCACCTGATCCACCCGGACGGGCGCTACGAGGCGGTGGTGGTGGGCCCGGACCTGGCGGTGGGCCAGGTCCCGAGCCTCGCAGTCGCCGGCGGCGTCTGGAAGGCCGCCGAGCTGCCGGCGGGCGAGTATGGCCTCGTCAGCGAGGTGGTGGCGCCAGGCTGGGAGATGGAGGACATGATCCTCGTCACCCGCGCCGAGCTGCTGGCGCGCTTCCCGCAGCATGCCGAAATCATCACAAGGCTGACTCCGGAGCCGTGACGGCACGGCCCACAGCGGGTCTCAGGCCTGTCGCAGTCGCATTGTTTGTTCCCTGAGGATACGAGTTTTCCCCACCAGAGGCCTGCGGGGCGGCGAAACCGCTCCCTTCCCATGGGTCAAATAGGCTAAACTCCCGGTCCCCAAAGGCGTGAGGTTCATGGCATGAGCGAAGAGGGCAGGGAGGTGCGGCGGGTTCGTGCGCTGTTCATCTCCGATGTGCATCTCGGCATGCGCCCCACCCGCATCACCCAGCTGATCGATTTCCTGCGCTGGCACGAGGCGGAGGTGATCTATCTCGTCGGCGATATCGTTGACGGCTGGCGGCTCGCCAAGGCCTGGTACTGGCCGGCCGAATATCACCAGCTGGTCGAGATCTTTCTCGACAAGGCGCTGGCCGGCACCCGCATCGTGGTGCTCCCTGGCAACCACGACGAGTTCCTGCGCGAGTACCTGGGCACCTATGTCGGCGAGATCGAGTTCGTCGACCGCACCGTCCACACCACGGCGCAGGGCAAGACCTATGTCGTGATCCACGGCGACCAGTTCGACGTGGTGGTGGCGCATGCCAAATGGCTGGCCCATGTCGGCGACTGGGCGTATCGCGCGGCGCTGCGGCTCAACATCGCGGTCAACTGGGTGCGCCGGCGCATGGGGCTGACCTATTGGTCGCTCTCCGCCTGGGCCAAGCACAAGGTGAAGAACGCCGTCAGCGTCATCGGCCGCTTCGAGGAAGCGCTGACGCTCGAAGCCCGCGACAGCGGCGCCGACGGCGTGATCTGCGGCCACATCCACTACGCCGACATGCACGAACGCCTCGGCATCCACTACGTCAACACCGGCGACTGGGTGGAAAGCTGCACCGCCGTGGCCGAGACGCACGAGGGCGTGCTCGAGTTGTTGCACTGGACCGAGGCGCCATTGCCGCGCAAGCCGCGGCGGCTGAGGCTGCGGAGGGCGCCGGCGGTGCCGGGCCAATGATCAGCACCTGACGCCACCTCAGGCTGCTCCGCCCCAAAAGGGGAGGAGGCGATAGCCGAATCTCAGTTCGCGCATACGACGGAGCACAGCCGCAGCCGTGCAAGCGCCGTAACGCCCAATAACGCCGTAGCGGTTGATCTTTCACCGGTGGCTGGGGCAGTGTCGCGCGGTGCGGCGGATTCTCCCGCCCGGAGCACACCCACATGTCGTCGAGCCTCGTCGCGCCCCGGGTTTCACCGGAGTTGCGCGCCGCAATCTACCATTTCGCGGTGTTCGGCAGCACGGGTGTCGCCTCGGTGTATTTCGGCATCTGGCTGCTCAATCGCGGCATCGGCCCCGACGAGATCGGCATCATCAATGCCGCGCCGCTCGTCGCCATGCTGGCGGTCAACGTGCTGGTCGGGCGCATCGCCGATCGGGCCAAGGACTGGCGCGGGGTGATCATCGCGCTGTCGCTGATAGCCGGCGTGGTGCCGATCGGGCTGTTCTTCGTGTCCGGTTTCTGGGGCATTCTTGGGATCTGGGTGCTGTCG
>NZ_JAQGJL010000169.1 GCF_028290645.1 Devosia sp.
AGGGCAGCGCATAGGCCGTGACCTCGTCGGCGCCGGCGGGCTCCGACCAGAAGCCGCCCGTGAACACGCCCGCGACATACTGCTTGCCGGACTTGCCCTTGTAGGTCAGCGGGTTGCCATAGAGCGACGCGGTCGTCTTTACGGTCCAAAGCTCCTTGCCGGTCTTGGCGTCGAAGGCGCGGAACCGCTTGTCGTCGGTCGCGCCGATGAAGACCAGGCCGCTGGCCGTGGTGATCGGGCCGCCGACGCTGGGCCGCCCGGTGTTGGGATCGGCGTAGTTTTCGCTGACGCCCAGCGTGACGCGCCAGGCGATCTGGCCGGTGTCGACATTGACCGCGTACAGGCTGCCCCACGGCGGCTTCTGGCAGGGCATGCGGCTGACCGGATCGCGGAACCAGGTATAGCCGTCGCGCATGTTGTAGGTTCCGTCGGGCATGCGCTTCATGGCCTGCTGACTGCCCAGGTCGGTGCTGTTGACGATGTAGTTGCGGGTGGTCGGATCGAAGGCGGTGTGCCCCCAGTCGATGCCGCCCCAGTTGCCGGGGAAGCGGGCGGCGGCGCTGTCGACGCGCGGCGGCTGGAAATATTCGGCCGGGACGATGCCCATGTCCTTGATCAGCTTCTCGCAGCCGGCGCGATGGGCCGGATCGACATTGGCCAGGTCGGCCATCTCAAACCGCGTGCGTCCTAGCGGCGGCGTCACCGAGGCAAGCTGGGTCGGGGAAACGGCCTCGCCGGGCACATCCGTGTCGGTCGGAACCTTGATCTCGTGGATCGGATGGATCGGCTTGCCGGTGACGCGGTCAAGCAGGAACAGCAGGCTTGCCTTGCTCATCACCGCGATGGCCGGGATCGTCTTGCCGTCCTTCTTGACGTCCAGGAGGTTGGCGATGGGAAGGTCGTAGTCCCACAGGTCGTGGTTCAGGGCCTGGAAGTGCCAGAGGTACTCGCCGGTGTCGGCTTTGACGGCGACGACGGAATTGGAGAACAGCGATGGCGTCGGCCGGTCGGCGCCATACTGATCGAAGGTCGGCGCCGCGAACGGCAGGTAAGCGATGCCCCGCTTGGCGTCCAGCGTGAGCGATATCCAGACGTTGACCCCCGAACGCTTGACCCAACTGTCGCCGGTCCAGGTGTCGTGGAACTTCTCGCCCGGCTGCGGAATGCCGTTGAAGCGCCAGAGCTCTTTGCCGGTGCGCACATCGAAGGCGCGGACGCGGCCATTGGCGCCCTGCGCCGGCGTTTCCTGCGTGCGCGAGCCCGTGATGACGATGTCCTTGTAGATCACCGGCGCGGAGGTCACGCCCAGGAACGCGTTGGGAATCCCCTGCAACACTTCCGCCGTGCGCAGGTCGAGCAGGCCGTCGACGCCGAAGGTCTTCACCGGAGCGCCGGTCTTGGCGTCCAGGGCCACGAGCTTGCCGGCGCGGGTGCCGGAGATGAGGCGCGGCGCGTCGCCCTTGCCGCCCGGCCAGTAGGCGAGCCCGCGCGTGGCAGGGCCATCGCCGGCCGGCGTCTTGTAAACCCACAACTCCTTGCCGGTGTCGCTGTCGAGGGCGACGATCCGACCGTAGGGCGTGGAGACGAACATCATACCGTTCACCACGAGGGGCGTGTTCTGCGAGCTGGAGAAAGCGGGACGGGCCGGTTCCCCGGCGGCTGCCGGCTCGGCCGGCGGCTTCATATGATAGGTCCAGGCCGGCTTGAGCTTGCCCACATTGGCCGGCGAGATCTGGGTCAGGGGCGAGTGGCGGCTCTCGCCGAAATCGTAGCCATAGGCGGGCCACTCGTCGGCGGGGCCGGCCGCCAGGGCGTGCGACGCCAAAAGGGTGAAGCCAGCGGCCAGCCAGCCCGAACGCGCGGTCATCGATACGTCTCCCCACTAATTCCGGCCAACGGACCGCCACGCCGCATCGCGGGCGTTGGCTTTTTTACCCGCCTCAGGGAAGTTGTATGCAAAGCAGCGCTTAGGCAAGGCGGGCGAGCGCGGCCGCGCCCTCCCCTCGCGCGATCGTTCACTGTGCGAAGATTCCAAGCCGCGCCCCGCTCCGGACCGGGCTTTTCCAACTCGAAATGCTTGACGCGCGTGCAGCTATATGCCGACGGCGTCATCGAATTCCCAGCCTGCATGCCGGGCCACGACGAGCCTCTCAATAGATGAGAGATGAATTCACGCGCGCATTCGCACAACATCAAATGGGCGTGTAGTTGCCTTGGTTCTGCCCGCGGCGTTCTGATAGCGTTCCGAGGCGGGCGTTTCTGCGCCGAGTTCCTGTCGCTTACGGATATCCTTGTGAAACGCGGACATTTAATTGCCGGCCTGACCCTTTGCCTGGCTATCGCCGGCATCGCCATCGCCCAGACGGCCCCCTCGCCCGCGCTCGCGCCCGAGAAGGCGGCCCGGCTGACCTTCACCGCGGCGCAGGTGGAAAACGGCAAAGCGGAGTACTCGTCCCGCTGCATCGACTGCCACGGCGCCAACCTCAACGACGGCGAGTTTGGCGGTCCACCCCTGAAGGGAGAGGCGTTCCGTGAAAAGTGGTTCGACCAACCGTCCAGCACTCTCATCGGCTTCACCCAGGCGGCGATGCCGCCCGATGCGCCAGGCCGCCTTTCGCTCGACGCCTATGTCGAGATCGTCGCCTACATCCTCAGCAACAACGGCGTAGCCGCTTCGGACCGCCCCGCTCCGGCCAACATGGACGCCCTCGGGGCCTTGAACATCGAAGCCGACGCCGTCGCGCGCTAGTCTTCCGAATGCTTGTTGGAGAAAGTAACCTCCGACGGCGCGGGCGGCCGCGTTTAATCGCCGATCGCCTCTCCGCATTCGTCAGCGGCGCTGGAAAGGCGTCTCCGGCCGCCCCCTCCGACTGCCTGCAGGTCCTTGAATAGTCGCTCTTTGAGCGATGCGGGGGCCGTGATCTCACCTGTTGAGAGACCAAACTGGGGACGCCCCGGGGTGATGTTGACAGGCCACGCTTTAATTCTTCTGGTCAAAGCAGTCGATCAAACCGCCTCCCTGTGAGGCGAGTATAATATGCTGGGGGCGGAAATAATGAATATGCGTTCGAAGCTTATCGTCACGTTGCTGGGGGCCTCGAGCGCCCTGGCGCTTTCGAGCACGGCCTATGCACAGGCGGCCGCGGATCCGGCCCAGGTCGAGGAGGTGGTGGTCACCGGCTCGCTGACGATCTCCAATATCAAGAACTCGCCGACGCCGCTGACCCTGGTCACGGCCGACGAGCTGCGCAACACCACCCCGACCAATATTCCGGACGGCCTGAACAAGCTGCCGGTGTTTCTCGGATCCAACTCAGGCCGCACCTCGGGCACGACGACCAACAACAACGCCGGCAACGTGCTGAACCTCCGCAACTTCGGCGCGGCCCGCACCCTGGTTCTGCTCGACGGCCACCGCGTGGCCCCCTCGAACTTCAACGGCACCGT
>NZ_JAQGJL010000213.1 GCF_028290645.1 Devosia sp.
GCCATTGATCAAACGACGAACGAGCAGACCGAAGATCGACACGGCCGCGACCGATTTGTGCCGGATTTACTTGCACCGGTGCTCGGGGAAGGCACGCCCTTTTTCGCCGGACCGCGTCCACCGCTACGTCTGCGGCAGTGATCGCTTCGACGGCGACGTAGTCAGGCTTAACTTTCACGATTGCACGCCGGCGGCTCGTAGCGTGCCAATGCTTCGGATGATGCGTCAGGCGGAGCATTCTGATAGCCGCCTGGCTGAGGTGCGGTCAGAGAGCTTCGCTCAGCGCCGCCAAGCAAAACACCAATTAGTTTCAACGACTTGTAGCTATACTGCAGCGGCGCACACTGCCAATCGAGCGGCTCAGACGGTTTCGCAGCTGACTACACCCACCGCCATGCAGTCTGCTGTTTTTGCTCAGCAAATTGCCTGCGCATTGAGTCTGCGACAATTCAAAGGCTTAGCCGGATAACCCCGCGGACAACCGCTTCAAGAGACAGCGGACACTCCGTTGAATGGGCCCCCGTCCCGGGCAATTCTCAAAGCGCTAATTTCGTGGTTCGGTTCTCAGCAGGGACCTAGGTTGCCGTGAGGCCTAGCGCTCGGTCCCATCGGGGAGTTGCCAGCTTAAACGGAAATGCTTGCCACCGCAGCAAGGGGCGACGATTTTCTTACCCACCTCGTCGAGCATTACATCGGGCCGGTTGCCGCCAAGCGTCCTCAGGTCCATCTCGGTCGCGCCCTTGCACAGTCGCACCGACTTCAGCCCTGTGGTGCCGCTCGCAGATGGTAGAGCGCCGCGATCTCGGACCGAAGCGCCTCATGTCGGGTCAGCAGACGACCTGCGAGGGGTGGGGGTCCACAGCCACCGCGCCCCAAGGCCCCGCGACCAAAGACGAGGCCCCACTCGGCTTGTCACAATAGGTATGGTAGCGGTCCTGCAGTCCCGCCTCGGGTCGCGTCGTAGGTGCCCTGGACAGATATCGATCCTCGGGTGCGGGCCGGCCAGCAGATGCTGGCGGCGCTACACCCGAGCGGCCGCCGGCCGCCCTCGGTGTCGCGAGCAGACCAACCACCCACGCCGTACCTGGGCGAGGCTGACCCAAGCGATCCCGCGGCGCGCCAGATTCTCGCCGCGCTAGACGCCGCGCCGACAGGTGATTGGGATGTCGCTGCCGCTCTTGATACCTTCATGAGCGAACCGAACGCGCCGGCCACTCGGCCCGACGCCATCTCGCTCATTCTGCAGGACTGGCTTGTTGGGCATGGCTATCTCGAGCCGTTGCCGGCGCCTGAGGACAGCCACTAGCCAAGCAGGTCGCGCTCGATCCGTTCTAGTTCGTCGGCCTTCAGGATCGCGCGCCCCAACGCCCGATAGAGTTCACCCTCAGGCGACGAGCCAGGCGCTTATTCACCGCGAGCTTCGCAACCCACCGCTTGATCAAATGTCCTAGAACCGCGGACAGCGGTCGTGGCAGCGAGCTCAGCCAGTCCTGCATTGTCCTCCGTGCGCGACGAGGTGCATTCTAGGAATCGCCGCGGACGGCGTGGACATGTCCTCCGGGGCGACTTGGGCCTAATCGGTGAACAAGGCCGGCGGGCGAGGTCGCCGGTCAACCGAGAGCGAGAAAATGTCGGGGCGCGCATAATGTCCTGCAACGTCCAGGGATCGACGGGCTCGGCGGGCCATCTCTACATCTATCTCCGCGTACAGAATGCCCTTCTCGCGAACGAGGGGGCCGACCGCAACCGATCCATCCGGCCTAATGACCACAGCACCCCCATCGTTGATCCACTCGTCGGCCGTGAAGAGCGCCTCGTGGTCGGGGAGGGACTCGGGAATGTCGCTGCCTTGGAGCGCGGTGGAGGTACTGATCACCCAACATCCTCCCTCCTTTGCGATGTGACGAAGGGTGGCGACCCACGTCTCTCCGCTGTCCCACGTCGGATTGACATAAATTTCCATTCCTTGGGCGTAGAGAGCATAGCGGGCGAGCGGCATGTAGCTTTCCCAACAGATCAGTGCGCCCACCCTTCCTGCGGGGGTGTCCACCACCTTGAGGCCGGTTGCATCTCCAGAACCCCAGACCATCCGTTCCGGATTGGTCGGCATGAGCTTCCGATGCCGGTTGAGGACTTGCCCATCCGGCCCAATCACCACGACCGTGTTGAACAGCGTCGTTCCGGAGTATTTGCTGTCGATCTCGTTGATGCCGATCACCACCGTTACGCCCAATCGACCAGCAGCGTCCTGAAGTGGCTGCAGGTGTCCAGCTGCCAAGTCCACGGCTCCCTGCCGCAACAGGGCGTGAATCGCGTTGCTAGTTGCCATGTCCTTGCCGGGCCGCAAACGCCATACCCAAGTCGGGTATCCCGGGACATACGCTTCGGGGAAAACTGCCAGGACCGCGCCCTCTCGGACGACTTCCTCCAGTAGCTCTATCGCCGCGGCCACAGTGCGTTCGCGGTCCAACATCACAGGCGGCTTCTGGATGACGGCGACCTTTATTGACATCTCGGCTCCTTCGGCGTTCTCGGTTGAAGCTTAGCCGAACCGAATAAGCAAAACAGTCACCTTCGTGGCCTCATGGTCTTCCACAGGACACGTCTGGCCAATGTGCCACGCCAACTCCATTATCACGAACGTAGAAGCGCTGCGCCAGGCGGGCGACCTGCAGTCGCCCCCACACCCTAACCTCGAAGGTGCTTGACGGTATGGTGCGCTGCGCCATTCTCTGCGACCTTCAGGCGAGGGATCACCAATGGACTCTTCCACCATAGCTAAAGAGACTGGACGGACCGCTTTTGGCCTTGATCCGGCCGGCTATGACAGGTCTCGTCCAGACTATCCTGCGTGGATATTCGAGGCACTCCGTTCTCGTTGCGGGCTTAGCGACGGCACCTCCGTCTTTGAAATCGGGGCCGGGACAGGCAAGGCGACACGAAAGTTGCTCGCGCTGGGAGCAAATCCCTTGGTCGCAATTGAGCCTGATCCCCGCCTGGCAAGCTATCTGACAAACGGGGCGCCCTCATCCGCACTCCGGGTCGTCAACAACACGTTTGAAGACGTAGAGCTTGAGGGCTCGTCGTTTGACATTGGAGTTAGCGCTATAGCGTTCCATTGGCTGGATGAAAATTCGGCTTTAGCCAAGATTGCCCACGCCCTTAAGGTCGGCGGTTGGTGGGCGCGTTCTGGAATGTGTTCGGTGATAGCAGCATGTCGGACCCATTCCACGACGCGACTGAGAAGCTGCTGGCGGCCGGACCAACCAACCCTTCAAACAGCGGCCCTTCTCGCGTCGAGTTCGGAGCCGATGTGGAGGCTAGGGTGGCTGCGATGGAGGCGACCGGCGCGTTTGATGTTGTCGATTGGCATAGGAGCGCTTGGTCAATCGTGCTGGATGCTAAGCAGACCGTGGAACTGTATGCCAGCTACTCTAACGTCAGCCTCCGCCCAGACCGCGACGCCGTTCTAGCCGAGTTGGGGCGCATCGCTCGGGACGAGTTCGGCAATCGCGTGACACGAAATATGACTACGACGCTCTACCTCGCTCGCCGAGCCGGCTGACCCCCGTGCATCCCTCGGGCGATGCTGGCGATCCCTTACCAAGCCCGATACACGGCAGCTTAGCGCTCGGCGCCATCCGGCTGCTGCCAGCTCAATCAGAAACGTTTGTTGGCCCAAGCCCAGACTGGAGGCGGAAAGCGCAAGGTCGGTACCAGCGGGCAACGATCACATCTCCCTGCCGTTATCCCACCGAACCATCGGAAAAGGCCAAGGAGTAATACATCATGTCTGTCACGGGAATCTTCGCCGAAGTCTGTGTTGCTGACGTCGAACGCAGCGTTGCCCGGTACACCAAATTCTTCGGGCGTCCGCCTGAGGACAGGCCCTTGGACGGGTCAGTGCAATGGCGCGATGGACCCGATACAATATGCTCAGCTAAGGCCCTCAGTGTCCACGGAGGCCCCCGTTGCCCTTCAAACTGAGCTACATGATGTTGGTCGGGCGTGGCTCGCGCGAGGTGGGAACGGGGGCGGAGGCCATCGAAGCCTACCGCGAACTGCAGAGCGCCGGCGCCTCCTATATCCTTATCACCGCGGGCGGGACGATCAGAACTATCGAACCGCTGGTTTCCGGGGACCTAGGCAGAAAACTGGTGACAGCCGCGACAGGTCGCAAGCCTTAGGGATGGCCATGGGGCGTGGGGCTCCTTCGGGCGCTATTGATCACTCGAATGATCTGGTCGTCGTCGAACGGCTTGCTGATCGAAGCAAGACCTACGGCGAAGGCTGGCAAATCCGGAGCTCGGGTGCCGCTGCTGATGACCACCGGGATCCCCTGTCGAATGCACTCCTCCAGCACAACCTCACAGGTCTCCGAACCCAGGACGGTGTCGAGAATGGCCAAATCGGGTGGCGTCGACCAGAGGACTTCCAGGGCTGCTGCACAGTTCCCAGCGGGACCGAGGACTTGATACCCTTGGCTCTCCAGACGCTCTTGAAGATCGGCCCCAATGAGCCATTCGTCTTCGACCACTAAAACTGTCCCTGTCACCTGATCGCCTCACGCTGGTCGTTGGGAGGTTATGCTTATCCCCAACAGTCTGACGAGAACATGACCGGGCCAAAGTGAAAAGACCATGGGCAGCCAACGCCCCGAGCACGCAGTTGCTCCAGCTGGGCGCCCAACGGCGTGCCTTCCCCGAGCACCGGTGCAGGTAAATCCGGCAAAAATCGGTCGCGGCCGTGTCGATCTTCGGTCTGCTCGTTCGTCGTTTGATCAATGGCGGTGCTCACCCGCTGAAACTTTCGGACCCTTCGGAGATCATCATGAGAAAGCTCATCGTTCACGAATTCATCACGCTCGACGGCGTCATCCAGGCCCCTGGTGGGGAGGACGAGGATCGCGATGGCGGATTCACGCACGGGGGGTGGACACGACTCTTCTGGCACGACGACATCGGGAAGAGCTTCGGCGCGATGATGCAGGACGTCGACGCGTTCCTGCTCGGTCGGCGCACCTACGTGACGCATGCCGAGGCATTCGAGCCTCTACCTGCCGGGGATCCGTTCGGCGACCTCATGAACGGGCCCGCAAAGTATGTCGTCTCCAAGACGCTCGAGAAGCCCATCTGGCGCAACACCACGATCATCCGGGACAACGTCGTCGAAGCGGTGCGCGCACTCAAGGCGCAGCCCGGCAAGAACATCGTCACCGACGGCAGCAGCCAACTCCTGCACGCGCTGCTGGCCCATGACCTGGTCGATGAACTGCACCTGTCGCTTTATCCGCTCGCCCTCGGCGGCGGCAAGCGCCTGTTCCCTGACGGGGCAACCACTCGGTTCGCGCTTGTCGACTCGAAGCCCTACCCCACCGGCGTGATCGGCCTGCACTACACCCGCCAAACGGTCTGAGGGGTCGCGCCGGTGGCACAGTTGAGCCTGAGGAGCGTCCCATCCGGAAGTTGCGAAGAATGTGCGGGACCCCGATCGCCGTAAGAACTGTTTCCGCGAATGCCGGAGTCAGGGCTTCCTATTGCCGACGGGTACACAACTCTGGTCGTGTCCCGCGCACTACATAGAGCCGATGGGCTATTCCCTTGAACGACTCTCGCGCGCCACAACTTGCTCCGTCATTCTCTACGGGCCGGTTCGGTAAGGGCGATCGGATGGGGGCTGATTTGCGGGTGGATCTCAGAAAGTGGGGCAGGCGGATAGATAATTTCCGCTCGGAGGCCACAATGCGCATTGCGACGCGCGGCACCATGGAGACCGGTATTCCCGATGCCGCGATTTATGCCACGGTCGATTATGCGCAGATACGCGACGTCCTCACTTCATTAGCGATCGGATCGTCGGACGTGTTTGTTGATGTTGGCTGCGGTCGCGGCCGGGTACTGTGTTGCGCAGCCCGCATCGACTGCCAAGCCGTGGTCGGCGTCGATATGTCTCCCGAACTTTGCGCCGACGCGCGTGCCAACGCGGCGCGCATGCGCTTCCGCCGGACGCCGATCACCGTACACGAGGTAGAGGCGCAGAACTTCGATTATAGCGGGGCGACAGCGCTCTATTTCTTCAATCCGTTCGGTGCTGTGACGCTCGATGCCGTGCTGTCAAAATTGCGGGCCGATACTTCCGGATCGCCTCTGCGGCTGGCCTTTGTAAATATTGCCCCGCACACCCAAGGTGTGTTCGCGCTTCACGACTGGCTTAAATTGCAGGCATTTTGGCCAGCAGAAGCGGGGGGCATACATCCCGTAGCGTTCTACGCCCGCGTCGGCTGACAAGGTCCCCCTCGTTTCTGCAATCATCGCCTGCCGGCAAGCCCCAAAAAGAACCGCCCATTCACACCGGCGACCGAAGTCCCCACCGGGAACTCAACTCCCCACCGTAACTTTGATTCCACTGAGCGAGGGGGTGAAACCCCACGCCATCGCCCTCTACACCTACGACACCCTTCCGTCGCAACTGGGGGGCATCCAGTAGCGGGCGTCCC
>NZ_JAQGJL010000409.1 GCF_028290645.1 Devosia sp.
CGGCGACCCAAAGGGGTCCGGCCCGCCCGCCTCCACCCGCTGCCCTTGCCCGGCAGCTTTCGCTCCTCGGTGGGATCGGCAAGACCCCACCCCGCGTGCCTAGCGGCGTCCCCGCGCTACCTGGGGCGACGGTCATGGTTTCCGCCTGGGCCTTCATGGGGAGGGATGGGGAGGGCCGTCTGCTGCGGTTCTTTCACCTGGGGCATTGCAGCTGCGGCCCCCACCCTTGATCCCTCCCCACAAGGGGGAGGGAGACGACTGCGGAATCCTGCCACATGAACCGAAGCAGCGGTCCCGCGCCTCCCTCCCCCTTGCGGGGAGGAACCGAGGGCGGGGGTGGGGCGCCACGATGGTGAGCTTCAGCCAGCGTCCCCACCAATTGCCCCCTTGCCTTAACCCGCTGCTTTTGTTCAGGTCCCCAGCCGGTTTGCGGCGAGGGAAGAGGATGATGAAGACAGCTTTGGTGGTGTGGGGCGGGCTTGAATTGCACGAGCCGGAGAAGGGGGCGCATATCGTGCGCGAGATCCTCGAGGGCGAGGGTTTCGCGGTCACGGTGACGAACGACTACACCGCGCTGGGCGGACCCGAGGTCGGCGCCTACGATCTGATTGTGCCGCAGATCACCGGCGGCGAACTCGACCGCGAGAACTCCATCCGCTTCTGCGCCGCCATCGAAGCCGGCACCGGCCTTGCCGCCTTCCACCATGGTCTCGCCACCAGCTTTCCCGGCAACGCGCGCATGCGCTTCCTCGGCGGCTGCACCTTCGCCACGCACCCGGGCGACATCACCACCTATCGCGTCGACTCCACCGTGACCGACGATCCGATCATGGCCGGCATCCGGAGCTTCGAGCATACCTCCGAGCAGTACTACCTGCATGTCGATCCGACCGTGACCGTGCTCGCCACCACCACGTTCAGCGGCGAGCACGCGTTCTGGAAGAAGGGCGCGGAGATTCCCGTGGTCTACAAGTCCGCCTATGGCCACGGCCGCGTCTTCTACACCGCGCTGGGCCACGTGCCCGCCGAGCTGGAGAAGCCCGAGATCAAGACCATCCTGCACCGGGGCCTGTTGTGGGCAGCTCGCTGATCCCCACCCGCCCGATCGGCGGCACCGGGCTGAACATCAGCCGCATCGGCTTCGGCGGCGCGCCGATCGGCGATCTGAAACGTGCGCCGACCGAAGTTGCGGCGCGCGAACTGCTGCAGGCGGCCTGGGATGCGGGCATCCGCTACTACGACACCGCCCCATTCTACGGTTCGGGGCTCTCCGAACGGCGGATCGGCGATTTCCTCCGCGACAAGCCGCGCGACGAATATGTGCTTTCGACCAAGGTCGGGCGCCTGCTGGTCCCCGACCGCGACTGGGCCATGACCCGCCATGGCGACGCCCGCGCCATGCCGTTCCGCCCGGCATTCGATTTCACTCATGACGGGGTGATGAAGAGCTACGAGAATTCGCTGCAGCGGCTGGGGCTCGAGCGCATCGACATCCTCTACCTGCACGATCTCGGCCGCTTCAGCCAGCGCGAGCGCTATGACGAAACGCTGCGGCAGGCCCTCGAAGGCGGCGGGGTCCGCGCGCTTGAGGAGCTGCGGTCGTCCGGCGCGGTGAAGGCCATCGGGGCAGGGGTCAACGAGTGGCAGATCATCGATCTGCTGATGGACCACGCGCGTTTCGACGTGTTCCTGCTCGCCAACCGCTATACCCTCCTCGACCAGGAGGTGATCGACACCCTGCTGCCGCGCGTCCGGCGCGAGGGCGTGGCGATCGTCGATGGCGCGCCGCTCAACAGCGGCATCCTCGCCACCGGGCCGGTTCCGGGCGCCCAGTTCGACTACGCTCCGGCGAGCGAGGCGATGCTGGAAAAGACCCGCCGGATCGAGGCGCTCTGCCTCGCCCACGGCACGACGCTGATCCGAGCGGCGCTCAACTTCCCGCTCGGGAACGACGCGATCACCGCCATCATTCCGGGCTTCTCCAATGCGGCGGAATTTGCCGACAATCTCGCCGGTTACCGCAAAGCCATCCCTGACGCGTTGTGGTCTGACCTCAAGGCCGCGGGGCTGATGCATGCCGACGCGCCGGCGCCCGTGACGCCGATCCTTGCATGACGATAGCGTCAGCCGGGTTGCCCCGACTGGCATCCCCCGGCAATCTGTGATCCGATCCTGCCAACAACCTGACCCGGAGTCCATCATGGGCGAACGCATCAAACTCACTGCTTCCGACGGCTTTGTCTTCAATGCCTATCGCGCCGTCCCCGAGGGCAAGGTGCGGGGCGGCGTGGTGGTGATCCAGGAGGTTTGGGGGCTCAACGACTGGGTGCGCAGCGTCGTCGACCGCTACGCCCGGCACGGCTACCTGGCGGTGGCTCCGGCG
Source organism: Devosia sp. (assembly GCF_028290645.1). Classification (GTDB taxonomy): domain Bacteria; phylum Pseudomonadota; class Alphaproteobacteria; order Rhizobiales; family Devosiaceae; genus Devosia_A. Next base: position 2,384 of record NZ_JAQGJL010000409.1, read on the forward strand.
ATGTTCGACCGGGTCGAGTACGGCTACGAGAGCAACGACTATTCGCAGGCCCAGTTCGCCGTCATCGGCGAATTGACCAAGAAGTTCAGCCAGGACACCGCGATGCTGGACGTCGAGGCCACGGTCAAGGCGGCGGCCGAAGGCGGCAAAGTCGGCATCACCGGCTACTGCTTCGGCGGCGGCATCACGTGGCGCGCGGCCAATCGCGGCCTCGGGCTCAGCGCCGCCTCGGGCTACTATGGCGGCGGCATTCCCAACTACATCGATCTCAAGCCACAAATTCCGACCGAAATGCACTATGGCGGGAAGGACACCGGCATCCCCATCGAGCAGATCGAGATGCTGAAGGGGCGGTATCCGGAAGTCGACATCTACGTCTATGACGCCGGGCACGGTTTCTGTAACAGCGACCGGCCCGACAAGTTCGACGAGGCGGCCTGCAAGAAGGCCTCGGCCCGCACCCTGGAATTCTTCCATAAGCACCTCGGCTGACGCGCTCCAGGCGCACTGGCGCTATCTCGAGGCCGAATTCGCAGCAGCCGAGGCAGCGCCGCTGTCGGCGAAGCGGGCGCTGCTCTGCGCGCTCCTGATCGATGCCTATGCGGACCGGCTGTTTGCAGCCGATCCCGACGCCGACGACATCCTGGTGTTTCGCTCCGGCCTCGCCGGGCGCTCGCCAGCGCTGCGCAGCGTGTTCGACCTCTGCGCGGGCCGGCTCCATCTGGTCACCGAGGCGGTCGGGGTGCGGATCGCAGACTATCCAAAGCTCGGCGTCGAGGACTTCATGGTCAGCATCTACAATGACCACACGGTGCAGCGGGTGCTGCTGGCACTGCCCGATGGCGGGCGGGTACCGGTGCATCCGGTGCTGGCCCAGGCGATGGCGTTCCTCAGGGACTGAAACGACAAAGCCGGGATCGCTCCCGGCCTTTCGTCAGTGCAGTCCGAAGCTCAGCGCTTCTTCTTGTCGATCTGGTGGTAGGCCCGGCGCGAGTGGAACTCGCAGTAGGGCTTGCCCTCGTTCGAGTGCTGGCCGCAGAAATAGAAATCCGGGGTGAGCGGATCGCCGATCGGCCACTTGCAGGTCTGCTCGCTGAGCTCCAGGAGGCTCAGCCGCTGCTCGACCGGGATGAACAGCTCCGCCACCTGCGGCGCGTATTCGACATTGACCTCGAACTCCTCGGAGATCTTGAGCGCCGTGGCGCCCTGGATGGCGCCGCCGGCGCTCATCGAGTTGCGGGTCTTCATCACCGTGCCGAGCCCGCTCGAGCGCGAGGTGTTCGACGGCGACGAGACGCGGCGTGCCGCCGGACGCGGTGCGCTGCGCACCCGTGGGGTCGACGTCGCCGGCTTGGCGCGGCCGGAGAGCTTCAACCGGTGTACCTTGCCGATCACCGCATTGCGGGTGACGCCTTCGCCCAATACACCAGCGATCTGACTGGCGCTCAGCCCCTCAAGCCAAAGTTTCTTGAGCAGCTCGACGCGTTCTTCAGTCCAGCCCATCAACCATCCGCTCCTAACCGCCTTTTTGGGACTCTGACGGACTCCTCAGCCGTGCCGTTGCCTGAGCAACTGGCCGATACGCTACGCATCGTAGGTCTGGTGGGTCCGCCACACGAGATATCGTGTCCCAACACCTTGATACTACACGGGCCGCGGAATCCGGTGCAAGAGTCGGGGCCGTTTTACACGGGGAAAACGCGGCAGGATTCGGGCAAGCGGTAAAGCATGGGGCAAATCAGGCACTTGGGGCCCTCTAGCCCCGTTTCCGTTGACTTAAGTACTCCACAAAGGCATATGAAGAGCCTGCAACGCGCCGCCCAAACGCAGCGCGTTTTGTTTTTGTGGGGCTTTTGCAACAGTCCCGGATCCTGCCCGTGAAAGGGGTGCGAAAATGTCTGCGCTATACGGTACGTATGCCCGGTCCAGCCTCGCCTTTGAGCGGGGAGAGGGCGTGCGACTGTTCGCGCAGGACGGCACCGAGTATCTCGATTTTCACGCCGGCGTCGCCGTCAACGCGCTTGGCCATGGCGATCCGCACATGGTGGCGGCGCTGAAGGCCGCGGCTGAGCGGGTCTGGCACACCGCCAATACCTTCACCATCCCCGAGCAGGAGCGGCTGGGGCAGCGGCTGGTCGAGAACACCTTTGCCGACGCCTGCTTCTTCACCAATTCCGGCACCGAGGCGGTGGAGTGCGCGGTCAAGACCGCCCGGCACTATTTCTGGTCGAAGGGCGAGACGGACCGCTACGAGATCATCGCCTTCACCGGCTCGTTCCACGGCCGCACCATGGGGATGATCGCGGCCTCGGGCAACGAGCATTATATGGAGGGCTTCGGCCCGCCGCTCGAAGGCTTCGTGCATCTGGCGCCCGGTGACCTCGATGCGGTCAAGGCGGCGATCACGCCGAGGACCTGCGCCATCCTGATCGAACCGGTGCAGGGGGAGGGCGGCGTCACCGCCATGAGCCCCGAATACATGCGCGGCCTGCGCGCGCTGTGCGACCAGCACGGCATGCTGCTGATCCTCGACGAGGTGCAGTGCGGCTACGGACGGACCGGCAAGTTCTTTGCTCATGAATGGTCGGGCATCGAACCCGACATCATGGCGGTGGCCAAGGGCATCGGCGCCGGCTTCCCGCTCGGCGCCTGCCTCGCCAAGGGCGAGGTGGCCAAGTCGATGGTGCCCGGCACGCACGGCTCCACCTATGGCGGCAATCCGCTGGCCTCGGCGATGGGCAACGCAGTGCTCGACCGCATGCTGGCCCCCGGCTTCTTCGAGCATGTGGACCAGATGGGCCAGCGCCTGAACTGGCATCTGCAGCAGCTGGCGCAGCGCTTCCCCAACCAGGTGCTGGAACTGCGCGGCAAGGGCCTGCTCGCCGGCATCCGCATCGCCTCGCCGGTGCGCGACGTCGCGGCACGCCTGCGGGATGAGCAGCATCTCCTGGCGATGACCGCCAACGAGAACGTGCTGCGCTTGCTGCCGCCGCTGGTGGTCACCGAGGCCGACATCGAGGAGGCGATCGGCAAGATCGCCACCGTCTTCGAGGCCATCGAGAAGGAATCCACCGCCGGCAAGGCCACCGCCTGACCCAATTGCAGGACGCGTTCTGAAGGGTGGGAGACAGCAGCTCCCATTCGGCGCGTTCCCCAAAGGAGAGGTCCCCGATGACCGCTACCCCGAGGCATTTCCTCAATCTCGACGACTTCGACGCCGTGACCCTGCGCGGCATGCTCAACCAGGCCGTCGAACTCAAGGACCGCCTGAAGCAGGGCGATCGCCCGCAGCTCCTCAAGGACAAGGTGCTGGCGATGATCTTCGAGCGCCAGTCGACCCGCACCCGCGTCAGCTTCGATGTCGGCATGCGCCAGCTCGGCGGCGAGACCATCTTTCTCTCCGGCGCCGAGATGCAGCTTAGCCGCGAGGAGACGCTCAGCGACACCGCCAAGGTGATGTCGCGCTATGTCGATGCGATCATGATCCGCATCCTCACCCATGCCGACCTGATGGAGCTGGCCGAAGCCGCCACGGTGCCGGTGATCAACGGCCTGACCCGCCGGGCGCATCCGTGCCAGGTGATGGCGGACGTGATGACCTTCGAGGAGCACCGCGGCAATATCCGGGGCGCCAAGGTCGCCTGGGTCGGCGACAGCAACAACGTGCTCGCCTCCTGGGTGAATGCTGCCGAGCTGTTCGAGGCCAAGCTCACCATCGCCGTGCCGGAGGACTACTGGCCGGAAAAGGACCTCCTCGCCGACATCAAGAAGGCGGGGTCCGCCGTCGAGTTGATCGAGGATCCGGAGGAAGCGGTGCGCGGCGCCGACCTCGTCATTACCGACACCTGGGTCTCGATGGGCGATACCGACGCCGCCGAGCGCCGGCGGGCCTTGAAACCCTACCAGGTGAATACCCAATTGATGGCCTTGGCCGAAAAGGACGCGCTGTTCATGCACTGCCTTCCGGCTCATCGCGGCGACGAGGTGACCGACGAGGTCATAGACGGGCCGCAATCGGTGGTCTTTGATGAAGCCGAGAACCGGCTTCACGCCCAGAAGGCGATCCTGTGCTGGGCTTTGGGTCAGGACCGGCAGAACATCTAGCGTTCCGCCAGCAGGATTATGCGCAACACGAATTGGCGCGGAACCCGGTCCGGGAGCGGACTGGTATTGCTCCGCGAGATCGGATTTTGATGATGACGCAGACTGAGCTCAGCACCTATGGCCTCGATCGTCCGGAGTCGGGTGACGACGTCGTGGTGCCCTTCACCCTCGAGCGGCTCGACAGCCGCGGCCGCGTGGTGCGGCTCGGGCCGGCGCTCGATGCCATCCTCAACCGCCACAACTATCCGGCCCCGGTGGCGCGCCTCCTCGGCGAGGCCGTGGTGCTGGCGGCGCTGATCGGCTCGTCGCTGAAGTTCGAGGGCAAGTTCATCCTCCAGACCCAGACCGACGGGCCGGTGAACCTCATCGTCGTCGATCTCGATGCGCCCGATGGCCTCCGCGGCTACGCCCGCTTCGACGCCGACGCGGTGATGACCGCCATCGAGCGGAGCGAAACCCAGCCGGGCCAGCTGCTCGGCAAGGGGCACCTGGCGATGACCGTCGACCAAGGCGTCCACATGGAACGCTACCAGGGCATCGTGGCACTGGAGGGCGGTTCGCTCGAGGACGTGGCGCATGCCTATTTCCAGCAGTCCGAGCAGATCCCGACGCTGGTCCGCCTCGCGGTGGCCGAGCATTCGGTGCGCGGCGATCGCCAGCCGCATTGGCGGGCCGGCGGCGCGCTGGTGCAGTTCCTGCCGCCGCACGGCCAGTCGACCATGCCTGACCTGCCGGGCGACGGCAATTTCGACAACCCCGAAACGGCCGATCCCGATTACGTCGAAGACGACAAGTGGACTACCACCAGGGCGCTGCTGCTGACGGTGGGCGACGACGAACTGGCCGACCCGGACGTGTCCGCCGAACGGCTGCTGTTCCGCCTGTTCCACGAGACGGGTGTCCGCGTGTTCGAGCCGATCGCGCTCGAGGAGCGCTGCACCTGCTCGGCCGAGCGGATCGAGGCTATGCTGCGCGACAACTTCACGCCCGAAGAGCGTGAGGAAATGGTGGTTGATGGCGAGATCGAAGTGGTCTGCGAGTTCTGCTCGGCGGACTATCACTTCAGGCCGCACGAGTTCGCCGACCACCCTTCGCATCAGCACTGATACTAAAGGCCGGGCCCATGGGTCCGGCCTTTACATTGCGTGACTCGGCCCCGGCAATGGGACTAGACTCGTGCGTCTGCGGAGGTCTTCATGCCCGACGCCACGCACCCCAGGTTCGGCTCGGAGGAGTACCGGGCGCTCGGCTCGCTTGCGGTCACGCTCATCGTCATGGCCGTGCTGCTGTTCGTGCCGGCAGGCACGGTGCGATGGGCCCGCGGCTGGTGGTATCTCGCCGTCTTCCTCGCCGCCGTCATCATCGCCATGGTCTATATCTGGCGCGTTGATCCCGAACTCTTCGCCATCCGCCGCAAGCCGCAGGCCGGCACCAAGTCGTGGGATCTCGCCTTCGTCGCCGTGACCCTCATCTCGATGGCCGCCATCTTGCCGGTCGCCGGGCTGGATTACCGCTTCGACTGGTCGCAACTGCCGGACGGCGTGGTCTGGCTCGGCTATCTGATCTTCGCCTGCGGCTTCTGGCTCACCGCCTGGGCGCAGGGCGTGAACCGGCATTTCGAACTCACGGTTCGCATCCAGACCGATCGCGGCCACGTCGTTGTCGATAGTGGTCCCTACGCGGTAGTCCGCCACCCGGGCTATATCGGTGGCGGCGCGCTCGGCTTCGGCACCGCGCTGGCGCTTGGCTCGCTGGTGGCCCTCGTCCCCGCCATCATCTGCATCATCGCATTGGCGCTCCGCACCCTCGCCGAGGAAGCGACGCTGAGCGAGGAGCTCCCCGGCTACGCCACCTACATGCGAAAGGTCCGCTTCCGCTGGGTGCCGGGCGTCTGGTGAAGCATCTCGGTCTCTCCCACTCCAGCTTTCGCTGGGATGACATCGCGTTAGGGGCGGATATTCGCGCGCGACCTCACTCGCTCGCCAGCGCCACCACTGGGTCGAGCCGTGCGGCCGAGCGGGCCGGCATGAATCCGAAGGCGACGCCGATCAGGCTCGACGAGATGAACGCGGCGATGATGGTGCTGGGCGAGTAGATAAAGCTCAGCCCGCTCACCAGCTGCCCGACGCTGAAGCCGATGCCGAACGACAGCAGCACGCCGATGGTGCCGCCGATCAGGCACACCAGCACCGCTTCGATGAGGAACTGCTGCAGGATATCGCCCTGTCGCGCGCCGACTGCCATGCGCACCCCGATCTCGCGGGTGCGTTCGCGCACCGACACCAGCATGATGTTCATCACCCCGATGCCGCCCACGATCAGCGAGATCACCGCGATGGCCGAAATCAGGAGCGTCAACGTCTGCGAGGTCGACTGGATGGTTTCGCGGATGGTGTCGGTGTTCTGGAGGCTGAAGTCGAGGGTGCCGTGCCGCTGCTCGAGCAGCGTCGCGATTCGGCCTTGCGCATCGGTGACATCGGCGCTGTCGGCCACCCGCACCGTGATGGTCGAGAGCCAGCCTTGCCCGAGGATGCGCGACATCGCCGTGGTGTAGGGCATCCAGATGCTGAGCGCGCCCGATTGCGGGCCGAAATTGTTGGTGCTTGCCGCGACCACGCCGATGATGCGCAACGGCACGTTGCCGACGAGGATGACCTGTCCCACCGGTTCCTCACCGCTGGTGAACAGCGTGTCCCGCGCCGTCGTATCGATCACCGCGACCTGCGCCAGCGAGGTCACCCCCGCGGCATCGAAGGCTGCGCCATCGACGAAGCTGCGGTTGTTGACGCGGAAATAGTCCGGCCCGACGCCGACCATCTGCGCGCTGGCGCTGATATTGCGATAGCGCGCCTGCCCGTTGCTCGTCACCTGCGGGGTGACGCTGTCGGCATAGTCCTCGGCGGCAAGTGCCGCGGCGTCCGCGGGCACCAGCGTGCGGATAGCATCGCGCCGCCGGTCGGCGGCATTGGCGCCGGGCGTGATGTTGATGGTGTTGGTGCCGATCGAACTGATCCGATCGAGCACCGCCTGCTGGCTACCCGTGCCGAGTGCCACCACCGACACCACCGAGGCGATGCCGATGATGATGCCGAGCATGGTGAGAAACGTGCGCAGCCGGTGGCTCGACAGCGCTCTCAACGCCATCTGGAACGCTTCGCCCAGCCGGTCGAGCCCCTCGCGCCAGTGCGGGATGCGCGTGATCGCTTCGACCGCCTTCTGCACCCGACCGCCCGCACCATCCCTGCGCCTGTCGGCGATGATTACCCCGTCACTGATCTCGACCACCCGGTCGACCTGCGCCGCGATCGCCGGGTCGTGCGTGACGATGATGATGGTGTGGCCCTCGGCGTTGAGCTCCTTGAGCAGCGCCATCAACTCCTTGCCGCTCTTTGAATCGAGCGCCCCGGTCGGCTCGTCGGCAAGGATGATCTCGCCGCCGTTGACCAGCGCCCGCGCCACGCTGACGCGCTGCTGCTGACCGCCCGACAGCGCGTTAGGCCGGTGCGTCATGCGCTCGCCGAGCCCCAGCCGCTCGAGCAGCGCGTGCGCCCGCTCGCGCCGCGCCTCCTTGCGGGCCCCGGCATAGATCGCCGGCACCTCGACATTTTCGAGCGCGTCGAGATCGGCCAGCAACTGGTAGCGCTGGAAGATGAAGCCGAAATGCGCGCGGCGAAGCTCGGCGAGCTCGTCGGGCTTCAGCCGCGAGACGTCGCGGCCGCCGAGGCGGCCGCCGAGGCGGTACTCGCCGGTCCAGCCATTGTCTAGGCAGCCGAGCACGTTCATCAGCGTCGACTTGCCCGAGCCCGACTGGCCGATGATGGCAACCATCTCGCCATGCCGGATCTCGAGGTCGATGTCGCGCAGCACCGTGATCGTCTCGGCGCCGGCCGGGAACTCGCGGCGCAGCTGCCTGATGGAGATCAGCGGTTCGGTCATGGGCCCGGCCGCCCCCTGAACTGCCCGCCCCCACCACCGGCGAGGATGTTGCCTCCGCCGCCACCGGGGCCTCCGCCGCCCTGGCCGCCTCCCGGTCCACCGCCCGGGCGCGTTCCGGCCGATGCAGGGTTCGCATTGACCACCAGGTCGCCCTCTTCGAGCCCGGCCACCACTTCCGCCGTCACGTTGTTGTTGAGCCCGATCTTGATCTTGTGCGGCTCGACCGCCTCTTTCTGCTGGTTCCACACCGGCACGATGTAGCTGCCGTCGGGCGTCTTGCGGGTCAGCGCCGAGGCTGGGACCGTCAGCACGTCGTGGGCGGTCCTGAGCACGATGGTCACCTGCGCCGTCATCGAGATGCGCAGCTTGTGGTCGGGATTGTCCACGTCGAACAGCCCGTTGTAGTAGATTGCTGTTCCGGCACTCGAGCTCGAGGTGCTGGTATCTTCCGCGATCGACGACGGCGCCGGCTCGATGGAACTGAGCGTCGCGTTGATGCGCGTGTCCGGATCGCCAAGTATGGTGAAATAGACCTTTTGCCCGGCCTCGACCCGCGGCACGTCGGCCTCCGAGATCTCCGCCTTCACCACCATCCTGTCGAGGTTGGCGATCTTGACGATGGTCGGCGACGAGTTGTTGGCGTTGATCGATTGGCCGACCTCCACCGACACCGCGACTATGGTGCCGTCCGACGGTGCGACGATCTTCGTGCGATCGAGGTTAAGCTTGGCCGCATCGACGCTGATCCCGGCCTGCTCGATCTGCGCCTCGACCGCTTGCAGCTGGCCCTCGGCGGTCTGCACAGCGAGCTGCGCCGCCTGGTAGTCGGCATCGGAGATCAGCTTCTGCGGATTGAGCTTGGCGGCACGATCGAGCGCGGTCTTGGCTTGCGCCAGGTTCGCCGTCTGGATGGTCTTCTGGGCCTCGGTATTGGCGAGCGAGGCCTGCGCCGCCTTCACGGCGTTCTGCTGGTTCAGCGAGTCGATCTCGGCGATCACGTCGCCGGCCTTCACGTCATCGCCGAGCTTGACGTTGAGCGTCTTGATCCGGCCGGACACCTCGGCACCGACGCTGACCAAGGAGTTCGCCTCGATGACGCCCGAGGCGAGCACGGTCTCCTCGAGGTTGCCGCGGGCCACCGGAGTCGTGCGCGGCACCTGGTCCTTGGCCGGCGCGCCGAACACCAGCCACCCCGCCGCCCCCGCCCCGACGACGACCACGACTGCGATCCACTTGAGCCACCGCTTCATCACATCACCCATGCCCACTTCGCCGCTCATAGGCTTAGGAAAGCGGGGCCGGGAAGTCGCGTTAGAGCTTGGTAACGTGGGTGAATTCTTGGACAGGTTGGGAAGGACAGGGGCCCCGCTGCGGCCCGCGCCCTTCGCCCTAGATCTGGTCCAGCGCGTACTCCAGGTCCTTGATCAGGTCATCCGTCTCCTCGAGCCCCACCGACAGCCTCAGCAGTCCCGGGGTGATGCCCGACTCGAGCCGGACTTCCTCGGTGAACCGGGCATGCGTTGTCGTGCCCGGATGGGTGATCAGCGACTTGGCGTCGCCCAGGTTGTTCGAGATCAGGATCACCGCCAGCGAGTCCGACAGCGTGAAAGCGGCTTCGCGGCCGCCCTTCACCTCGAACGCCACCAGCGTCGAACCGCTCTTCATCTGCCGCTTGGCCAGCTCGTATTGCGGGTGCGACGGATGGAAGGGGTAGGACACGCGCTCGATCTTGGGATGGTTCGCGAGCAAGTCGGCGACCCTGCCGGCGCTTTCGGTCATCTGCTTGACCCGGATCGGCAGCGTCTCGACCCCCTTCAGCAGCACCCACGCATTGAACGGCGACAGCGACGGTCCGGTCTGTCGCAACAGTGTATGCACGTCGCCCTCGATCAGCGCCTTGCTGCCAAGCACGATGCCGCCCAGCGCCCGCCCCTGGCCGTCGATGTGCTTGGTGGCCGAATAGGTCACGAGGTCGGCGCCGAGCTGCAGCGGCTTCTGGAACATGGGGGTGGCGAAGACATTGTCGACGATCAGCTTCGCGCCATGGGCCTTGGCGATCTGGGCCACCGCCGCGATGTCGACCAGTTCGAGCGTCGGATTGGTGGGCGTCTCGATGAACACCACCTTGGTGTTCTTCTGCATGGCACGCTCGAATTTGATGGGATCGCGACCATCGACCAGCGTCGAGGGTACGCCGAAGCGCGGCATCAGGTCTTCGACCACGTAGCGGCAGCCACCGAACAGCGCCCGCGCCGCGACGATGTGATCGCCGGCCCGGACCTGGCTCATCACCGCGTTGGTCACGGCCGACATGCCGGTAGCGAAGGCTCTGGCGGCCTCGGCCCCCTCGAGCAGCGCCATCCTGTCCTGGAACATCTCCATCGTCGGGTTGGAGAAGCGGGAGTAGTTGTGCGCCGGCTTGCTGATCTTGCTGAGGAACAGGTCCTCGGCGTACTGGGAGCTCGGGTACGAGTACCCCGAGTTCATGAAGATCGCCTCCGAAGTCTCATTGAACTGGCTGCGCTGCGTCCCCCCATGGACCAGGGTGGTCGCCGCCGCGCGGTTCGTGGGGTCGTTCAGCGGGTTCTTCGACTTCGACATGATGAGCCTCGAAAACAACAAAGCCGGCGCGCTTAGGTGCGGCCGGCTCAACGGGTCTCTTTAGCGACTTGTTTTAGGTGGCTGCAATCAGACCGGCCAAATCACCACCCTGCAGCTTCGCGTCACCGCAAAGGCGCATACCGGGGATATACGACCCATGTCGTCTTGGCGTCAATCGCCGACGTTGATAGGGATGTGCTGCGGGTGCGGGGTAGACCATTGGATAGCGAACTTTGGGCCAAGGGAGTGTTTCCTGCCCGCTTCATCGAGCGGCTCGCCGCGCGAGGCGGCATCGTCAGCGATCGCCCGTTCGATAGCGACCAGGTGCAGCCGGCGAGCCTTGACCTGAGGCTCGGCAAGATCGCCTACCGCATCCGCTCGAGCTTCCTGCCCGGCCCGGAGCACACCGTTGCCGACCGGATCGAGACGCTGACGCTGCATGAGCTCGATCTCACCAACGGCGCCGTGCTCGAGCGCGGCTGCGTCTATCTGGTGCCGCTGCAGGAGAGCCTCCGTCTGCCGGACGCCGTCTCGGCCGGCGCCAACCCCAAGAGCTCGACCGGCCGCCTCGACGTCTTCACCCGGGTGATCGGCGACCACGCCCGCGGCTTCGATACCCTGCCGCACGGCTACAAGGGTCCGCTCTATCTCGAGATCAGCCCGCGCACCTTTCCGGTGCGCATCCGCACCGGCTCCCGGCTTTCCCAGATGCGCTTCCGCGTCGGCGACAGCCGGCTGACCGTGTTCGAGCATCGCTCGCTGCACAATGTCGAAACCCTGGTGTTCGACGCCAATGCCGAAGTTGGCGAGGGCGTGCTGCTGTCGATCGACTTGAAGGGGGAGGACCGAAACGGGCTGATCGGCTTCCGTTCGAAGCGCCACACCCCGGTCATCGACATGGACATCAAGGACAATCTCCACGTCCTCGACTACTGGGAGCCGCTGATCAACCGCGGCTCCGACGAGTTCATCCTCGATCCCGACGAGTTCTACATTCTCGTGTCGCGCGAGAGCGTCCACGTGCCGCCGGCCTATGCCGCCGAGATGGTGCCGTTTGATCCGCTGGTGGGCGAATTCCGCGTCCACTATGCCGGCTTCTTCGACCCCGGCTTCGGCCACTCCGCCGCCGGCGGCACCGGCAGCCGCGCCGTCCTCGAAGTCCGCAGCCGCGAAGTCCCGTTCCTGTTGGGCCATGGCCAGACCATCGGCCGGCTGATCTATGAGCGGCTGGCCGAACCGCCCGATCGGCTCTATGGCACCGGCGTCGGCTCGAACTACCAGGCGCAGACGCTGAAGCTGAGCAAGCACTTCAAGCCGTTTGCGCTGTGACCACGAAGATCGCCGCCGGCGCTGCTTGAGAACGTGGAGCATCGCGGCCATCTCGCCCGCTGAAGTTCGGCGAATAGAACCGGCCATCTGGCCCCAACATCTGAATAGCGCAACCATCGGGCGTGTAGAGCGCCCGAAACGTTGGGATGGCGATGGCCGTGCGTGAGTGTCGGACGGGCAGGTGGCTTGGCTGCCGGGCGCCGTTCATCTCGATGCAGTGTGTCTGTCGCTGCCCTCCGACTAAACGGCGAGGCGAAAAGCTACGCCAAGGTCACAATGACGGCCCATGACTTGGGTTAAATCTTCGTAAATGACTATGACACGGTTCTTGTTCCACCAAGGCTTGTCTGCGGGGGAAAACGTCGATTCCTTCACCTCCGAGCCACGGAAAGCTCATAATATAGTCTAAGTATCGTGGATGAATGATGTGGTATCTGTGTGAAGCGCAAGGCGCAGCGCGCGCCCAAGCAAAGTCGTGCAGCATGACCAATGTGGCGAGCTTGGTCCGCCCCGGGTCGTATTTGCGCCGTCTCTCGGACCGACCTTGATCACATATTAGGCATTGGCCGGCGCTTGCTCTCAGACGGCTGCAGGCCGTTCTCTGTCCCCGCCATCCAGAGAAAATCAAATAGTTCCAACAGGTTGTATGGAAAGGCCACGTTGTCGTTCGCCGGTCTCCTGTCCGGAATCGGCTGTCTAGACATGTGGTAAGGAGAACCGATCCGGTGGGATAGGTGTTGCATGGGACATCGCATCGTAGTTACTTAGTAGAGACTGTTAACCCGAGGCGCGTACGCCTGCATCGGGCATGTAAGGAGGGTCGGGTCTTGATTCTCCATGAGTTTGTCTATCGTTAACACAGTCCCGGGAAGAGCGGGGTGTGTCACAATTGTGACGGTCGGCGACGTTCTCGCCTGCCGGAGGTCCGAGGTGAGGTTTCGCCTCTGGGCCGGCGCCGCTGGTGCGGTATGGCGCTTAGAGTGAGAGCAAGTGAACCATGGGGTATTCGCAGAATAGCCTCATCAGCTGTATCTACGATATGGCGCTCGGCCGCTCCACCTGGGACGGCATCCTGGACCTCCTGAGCGGCTCCTTTCCCGGCTGCCTGGTGCTGGTTTCGGGCGACGATGTCGCGAGGCGCGCCAATATCGTATTTGCGCAACGTGGCCTGCAACCTGCCGCGGTTGCCGCCTATACCGCGACTTTCGCGGCGCTCAATCCGTGGCTGGAGGCCATCGCCAACCACGCGCCCTTCCAGGTCTATCACGACGACCAGCTGGTGCCGCGCGACGTCACGGGGGATTCGCCCTTCGTCACTCAATGGCTGAGCCGGCAGGGCAACTTCGCCGCCGCGAGCGGCGTCGTGGTCCTCCGCGAGGGGGCGCGGCAACTAACCATCGAAATCCGTTACGCTCCCGGCGATACCGAAACGCGGGAACGCGCCGACGTCGCGCTGGGCGAGGCCGCCTTCCACCTTGGGCGCGCCATCGAGATCTCCGGCCGCTCCCGCTTCTCCGCGGGACGGGGCTATCTCGACAATGTCGTCGAGGACCTGCCGTTCACCGTGTTCTTCGTCGACGAAGCGATGCGCATTCACTACTCCAACTTCCACGCCGAGAGCCTGCGCCGGCACAATAACGGGCCGTTCTCCACCTCGGACGGTATCCTGCGGGCCAGCGACGAAGCCACCGACGAGATGCTGCGCCAGCTGGTGCAGCGCACCGCCTCGTCCAAGCGCACGCCGACCTCGGTGCTCCAGATCAGCCGGCCCGAGGGCGAGGAGCGCTACTTCGCCATCGCCCGCCTCGCTGCGCGCGGCAACCAGCACTATCAGCTGCACGACGCCGTGCTCGACCCCGGGCCGCTGGTGATGCTGGTGGTGCACGGCAGCCTCGAGGTCTCGTCGCTGCCCATGGACCTGCTCTGGCGGGCCTTCTCGCTCACCGAGTCCGAGGCGCGGCTGGCCGAGGCCCTGCTGAACGGCGCCACCCTTGCGGATTTCGCCAAGGAGCGCGAGGTGGCCAAGCAGACCTTGCGCAACCAGCTGGTCGGCGTCATGCGCAAGACCGGCACGCGGCGACAATCGGAGCTGGTGTCTCTGCTCACCCGGCTGGCGCTTACCTGCCTCTAGCCGCCTTCTCGCCCTTCGCAGCCACGCGGCCAGTTTGCGTGACATTGTCGCCACAACGCGCAGATTTCCGTCCTGACCAGAACTTAATTGGCGGTCCCGCCGACCGGGCGCCCGAGACAATCAGCGTTTGAATTCAAGCCCCTGCGCAAAAGAAATCGATTGCATCGAAAAGAATATGTCGGGGCGGTGGATGGCCCAAAAACATCGACAATTTGTCGGAAGCGGGGCATCCTTTCCACAGTTACTTTTGGAGGCAGAGAAACGCCATGAATCGATTTGTTGTGCTTGGCGCACTGATTCCCGCACTGATGAGTTCTACGGCGCTGGGAGCCGACGTCCTTCAGGAACAGGCGCTGGTGGTCGAAGACGCGCCGGCGTTCCAGCTGACAGGGACGGCCGGCATTGTAGGCTTCCACCTGCCGGACTTTGATACGGGCGTGTTCGATGTGACCGACGATGGGCTGCTGTGGGGCGGCATGCTCGGATTCAGCGCCGCGGCCAAAGTCGGCGGCATGGACAACTGGGATGTGATCCTCGGTGTCAGCGCTTTTGGGGCCTTCGCCGGCAGCTCGAACAGTTCGACTTGGTCGCCCGGCGCGCCAGGAACGCTGGTGATCACGGGGCTTTCTACGCCGAGCAACGCTGGCGGACCGGATGGCCCGGACACGATCACTCTTACGACCGACGGCGGTACTAACTTTGCGACCTCGGACATATCTGGCGTGAATCCCCAAGGGGATGCCGCGGTGGTTGGTAACCTCTCAGCCTCTGGCACAACCGACAACTTGGGCGTGGTATCACCCTCAGCCGGCGGCGGCCCCAACAGCTTCATCGTTGGGGCTGCGACCACGGGCAATGGCACGGCCGCTGCTTACGGCGCGATCGCCGACACGTCTGGTGGCGTTTTCGTGGCGGCCGGCGATATCGACGACCTGAGCGTCGAAACCACGGTGACGCGGAAGTTGATCTATCTTGGCGCCGATATCACGCTGGGACTCGCGGGCGAGGTCAACGACGGGGTGTCTGCGCAGGTCTATGTCGGCCCGAGCTATCGCGGTCTGTTCCAGACCAATACGACGGATGTAAACATCAACATTGCCGAGGTGAACCCGTCAGCCATAGTGATACCGGAGTTCTCCATTTCAACGGAGGACGACATCGACAGCAACTATTTCGGTGGCGTGCTCGGTGGCAACATATCCTTCCTCGCGAGTGACGGGGTCACGTTCTCGCTTGGCCTTGAAGGCGGAGTGTATGCCGTCAATGCCTCGTGGACCGGCCAGGACACCTATTCGACATGCTGCGGGGATTTCCCAAACGGCGATCCCTCGGGGTCATCACCGGAACTAACAATAACTGCTGACCCGATCACCACCGATTTCGCTGACGAGATCGCCTTTGCGGCCCGTGGCAACGCGGGCGTAACCTGGGACCTCGACGCCGACAAATCGTTCACTCTCGGCGGCAGCGTCGAGTACCTGTCCAAGGTGGCCACGGTCGATCACGGAAGCCGGACGACGTTCACCCCTGGTACGGACTCCGACATCACCTGGATAAACGGCGACAATCCTCCCGGTGCGACAGTTCTCTCCTGGGGCTCGATGATCAACTTCGCGCTGACCGCATCGCTCACGGGCCATTTCTAACGCTAGAACCACCACCAAGAGGGCCCGGCACCGCCGGGCCCTTTCCTATTTGAGGTAATGGAACCCCGCCTCCCCGCCGTCTGGCCCCGTCGGTTCCTACCGACTTGGCGATCCGCCTGCCGGCAGGGCGGGGCGACGGCTCCGCGGCGCGTCAGACGGAATCAGGTCGCATTCGACGCTGCTCCGATCCATGTGTCCCGGATGCAACGCAAAGTAAGGCGCCGGCGGCTTACGTGTGCCGCCGGCGCCCGGGATGTCGGCGTCACTGGTTCGAGCTATAAATCTCGGTTTCGGCGCCGTCGCCTATGCTGCTGGTCGCCGCCCAATGGCCATCGCCTATCTGGACGGTCTTTGCCTTTTGATCCTCGCCCTCCTGATAGGTACCGGCGAAGTTGCCGTTGCCCGTCTGGATGGTCTTGGAAGACTGGTCCGTCCCGATCTGCTCGGTAAAGGCAGTGTTGTCGTTGCCGTCCTGGCGCGTATAGGAAAACTGCGTCGACGTGCTGGAACCGAACTGCTCGGTCGTCTGCATAGTCGTCGCCTTGTTCCCGTTGCCGGTAGCGAACTGGAACGCGCACTGCTTTACCTGCGCCGGGATACTCATGCAGAGCTGCTTGAGTTGCCAGGCTTGTTGGAAGGGTCCGGCAAGAGCGCCTTGGGCGCCAAGCGCCACCAGCGTCACGCCGACCATGGTGAATCGTCCGAGCATTTCATCTACTCACGGGGTTGGTGTGACCGTGAGCGTGTTCGTCTGCGTGATGGTCTGCTCGTTGTTGTCACCGTATTCCACCACGTTCAGGCCGAAGTTCGTCTGCACTGGGCCCGAGTAGCTGCCGTACGTGGTGGGATTGGTGTAGGTGTTGGCCTGGTCGATTGTCTGGGTGTTGTAATCACCCTCGTCGACGACATTGCCGC
>NZ_JAQGJL010000225.1 GCF_028290645.1 Devosia sp.
CGCGCAATGATCCGCCCCCGCCCGTAAAGCCTCAGGATCAGCGGCGGCCCCTCGATGGCGCAGAACATGATGGTCATCCGCCCGTCGGCCTTCAAATGCGCCGCCGTCTCGTTGCCGCTGCCGGTGCGGTCGAGATAGCAGGCGCTGTTGTCGCCCATCACGCGGAACAGGTCGGTCGAGCGCGGCGAGATGTTGATGCGCGTCCCCGCCGCCGCCGTGGCGGTGAAGAAGAAATGCTGGCGCGAAATGAAGTCGCGCTGGTGCGCATTCAGCGCGGGGAAGTCCTTGGCCATGTCGAGGCCCCTTTCGGCTGGGCGATAGCGTCGGATGAAGTTACATTCCATGCAACTTGCGACGAACTGTTGTGGCTCGAATGGCAGCGCCTGCCGGCTGAGCCGTTAATGACTTCCCACCCCGAGAGCCCCGGCTTTTAACGCATTTTAAGTAATGCCTTAGCCGAATTTTAAGTGCGATGGGCTTACGGTTCGGGATGGGTCAGGTTGAGTAAGTGAGTACAATGACCGTCCAAATGCGTCCTCGTGTAAAGTACGTGATCGGTCCGGATGGTAGTCCGCTGACGATCGCTGACTTGCCTCCCAAAGACACTCGTCGTTGGGTTATTCGCCGCAAGGCCGAAGTCGTCGCCGCTGTTCGCGGTGGGCTGCTCAGCCTTGAGGAAGCCTGCCAGCGTTACACTCTCTCCGTCGACGAGTTCCTCAACTGGCAGGCCGCCATCGACAAACACGGCCTCGCAGGCTTGCGGACGACCTGGATTCAGCACTACCGCGAAGGCTGAGGCCCTCGCACCGCCGACGACGGCCCGCCCGGCAAAGCCGAGGCGGGTTTTTGTCGTCGTCCTGTGCGTGCCGACCCCCACCCCTGTCCCCTCCCCCCGAACAGGGGGAGGGAGACGTCCGCCGCGAAGTCCGTGTGAGGGTCTCCCTCCCCATTCTTAGGGGGAGGGGACAGGGGTGGGGGTCGGCGAGCACCGGACGGCCGGCGGGGTCGCTCAAACCTTCCCCGGAAACACCCGCCAGCGCTTCGGCCGGAAAGCAATGCGCGTCCGCTCGCCCGCCGGATGGTCGAAGGGGAGATCGATTTCCACCCGGTTGGGGTTGCCGCCGACCTCGAGTTCGACGCGGCGCGTGCCGCCGACCCGGCGGGAGGCGGCGACGACGCCGGCGAGCGCGGCCCCGACCCCGTCCTCGACCAGTTCCACGTCGTGCGGGCGGAAGAACAGCGTTGCCTCGCCCGGGGCGTCGGCGGGGGCCGGCAGGCCAATGGCGCGGCCGCCGCTCCACAATTCGCGGTTCTCGACCGCCACCGGGATCGAGCTCGATTCGCCGATGAACGAGAAGACGAAGGGCGAGTTCGGCCGGTCATAGACTTCGTCCGGGGTGCCGACCTGCTCGATCTTGCCCTGGCTCATCACCACCAGCCGGTCGGCCAGCTCCAGCGCCTCTTCCTGGTCATGCGTGACGAACACCGTGGTGTGCCCGGTGCGATCGTGGATCTCGCGCAGCCACTTGCGCAATTCCTTGCGCACCTGCGCGTCGAGCGCCCCGAACGGCTCGTCGAGCAGCAGCACGCGCGGCTCGATGGCGAGCGCGCGGGCCAGCGCCACGCGCTGCCGCTGCCCGCCCGAAAGCTGCTGCGGGAAGCGCTTCTCGAGCCCCGTCAACTGCACCAGGTCGAGCAGCTCCATCGCCCGGCGGCGGATCTCGGCATTGGGCGGGCGCGTCGAACGCGGGCGCACCTTCAGCCCGAACGAGATGTTGTCGAGCACCGTCATGTTGCGGAACAGCGCATAGGCCTGGAACACGAAGCCGACATTGCGCTCCTGCACGGTCTTGCCCGAGGCGTCCTCGTCGCCGAAGAAGATACGGCCGGCGGTGGGCAGCTCGAGCCCGGCAATGAGCCGCAGCAAGGTGGTCTTGCCCGAGCCGGAGGGCCCGAGCAGCGCGATCAGTTCGCTCGACTTCACCTCCAGCGAAACGTCGTTGAGCGCCGGGTAGAGCGAGAATTCCTTGCGGACGGTGTCGACGCGAATATCCAAACCGTGAGGCCTTTCGTCTTTTGGTCCTGTCGCGCGAGAGCGCTGCTAGTGTCGGCGAGTGCCGGCGAGCTCGTCGCCGAAGCGGAACTCGAGGATGGTCTTGAACACCAGCGTCACCAGCGCCAGCATCGCGAGCAGCGATGCGATGGCGAAGGCGGCGGTGAAGTTGTACTCGTTGTAGAGGATTTCGATGTCGAGCGGCATGGTCGTCGTCTTGCCGCGGATATGGCCCGAGACCACCGACACGGCGCCGAACTCGCCCATGGCGCGGGCATTGCAGAGCAGCACGCCGTAGAGCAGCCCCCACTTGATGTTGGGGAGCGTCACCCGCGTAAAAGTCTGCCAGCCGGTGGCGCCCAGCGACAGCGCCGCTTCCTCGTCGACCGAGCCCTGGTCCTCCATCAGCGGGATCAGCTCCCGCGCGATGAACGGGAAGGTGACGAAGATGGTGGCGAGCACAATCCCCGGCACCGCGAAGATGATCTCGATATGGTTGGCCTTGAGGATCGGGCCCAGCGCGCTCTGCGCCCCGAACAGCAGCACATAGACCATCCCCGACACCACCGGCGACACCGAGAACGGCAGGTCGATCAGCGTGATGAGGAAGCTCTTGCCCCAGAACTCGTATTTGGCGACGCACCAGGCCGCCGCGACGCCGAACACCAGGTTGAGCGGCACGGCGATCGCCGCGACCAGCAGCGTCAGCGTGATCGCCGACTGCGAGTTGCGGTCCGAGAACGCCGCGAAATAGGTCTCGGCGCCCTTGCGGAAGGCCTCGACGAAGACCAGCAGCAGCGGCAGCACCAGCACCAGCCCCATGAACACCACGGCGATGCCGATCAGCGTCCGGCGCACCCACGGCCGCTCGGTGGTCGGCCGCGTGTGCTCCTCGGGCGGGACCAGCCGGCGGCTGTCATAGATGACTTCCTCGTCATACATTGCCGAACCTCCGCCGGGCCCAGGCCTGGATCAGGTTGACGACGAGCAGCATGGCGAAAGAGATGATCAGCATGATGCCGGCGATCACCGCCGCACCGGCCTGGTCGAATTCCTCGAGCTTGATGACGATCAGCACCGGGGCGATCTCCGAGATGTTGGGGAGGTTCCCCGCGATGAAGATCACCGAGCCATATTCGCCCACGGCGCGGGCGAAGGCGAGCGCGAAGCCGGTCAGCAGCGCCGGGGTGAGCCGCGGCAGGATCACCTTGGCGATGGTCTGCCAGCGGTTGGCCCCGAGCGTCGCCGCCGCCTCCTCGAGCTCCTGCTCGAACTCCTCGAGCACCGGCTGCACGGTGCGCACGATGAAGGGCAGGCCGACGAAGATCAGCGCGATGACGATGCCGGTCGGGGTGTAGGCGATCTTGAAATTGAGCGAGAACTGCTCGAGCCCGAAGGGCAGCCAGGTCTGCGCGTGCCACCACTGCCAGAGCGGCCCCTTGTCCGAGAACAGCGAGCCGATCCAGCCCTTGGGGGCATAGAGCGTCGAGAGCGCGATGCCCGCCACCGCCGTCGGCAGCGCGAAGGGCAGGTCGACGATGGCATCGAGGATGCGCCGGCCGGGGAATTTGTAGCGCACCAGCACCCAGGCGACGATGACGCCGAACAGCACGTTGACCAGCGCCGCGATCAGCGACGAGCCGAAGCTGATCTCGAGCGCATTGATGGTGCGCGGCGCCGTGGCGATCCGGACGATCTGGGGCCACGGCGTCGTCGCCGCCTTGAGGAACAGGCCGGCGATCGGGATCAGGACGAGGAGGCTGAGATAGAGGATGGTATAGCCGAAGGTCAGCCCGAATCCCGGGATGACGCTGGGCTTCACAAAACTCCACCCCGCTCTCGCGGGGTGGGATGGAACTCTGGTGGCAGCCGCGGTGGATGCCGTTGCCCGAGCGTTACTGCGCAGGGGTGTAGACCTGGTCAAAGATGCCCCCGTCCCCGAAATGCTTGGGCTGCGCCGTCTTCCAGCCGCCGAAAAGCGGATCATCAATAGAGATCAGATCGATCTTTGGGAAGGCCGCGACCAGCGCCGGATCGGTGACCACCGAAGGGTCGGACGGACGGTAGTGGTTCCTCGCGGCGATGGTCTGGCCCTCGGGGGAATAGAGATACTCGAGGTAAGCCTTTGCCAGCGCTTGGGTCCCGTGCGCCTCGACATTCTTGTCGACGATCGCCACCGGCGGTTCGGCGCGGATCGAGGAGGGCGGATAGACGATGTCGAAATTTTCGGCGCCGAATTCGTCGAGCACCAGGTAGGCCTCGTTCTCCCAGGCCAGCAGCACGTCGCCCAGCTCCTTCTGCGCGAAGGTCACGGTCGAGCCGCGCGCGCCGGTATCGAGCACCGGGACGTGCTTGTAGAGCTGCTTGATGAAATCGACGTCCTTGGCTTCGTCGCCGCCGGACGCCTTGTTGGCATAGGCCCAGGCCGCCAGATAGTTCCAGCGCGCGCCGCCCGAGGTCTTGGGGTTGGGCGTGATCACCTCGACGCCGTCCTTCACCAGGTCGCCCCAGTCGGCGATGGCCTTGGGGTTGCCCTTCCTGACGAGGAACACGATGGTCGAGGTGTAGGGGGTCGAGTTGTTGGGGAACTCGGCGCGCCAGTTCTCGTCGATCAGCCCGGACTTGGTGACGATGGCGTTGATGTCGCCCTCGAGCGCCAGGGTGACGACATCGGCGCCGAGCCCGTCGATCACCGCCTGGGCCTGCTTGCCCGAGCCGCCGTGGCTTTGCTCGATGGTGACGTTGCCGCCGGTGGTGTCTTTCCAGTGCTTGGCGAACGCTTCGTTGAACTGCTCGTAGAGCTCGCGGGTCGGATCGTACGAGACGTTGAGCAGCGTCTGGTCCTGCGCCCGGGCCGTCACCGCGCCGGTAAGGGCAAGCGCCGCGACGAGCCCGCCCAGCGCCAGAATTCTGGCCGTTTTCTTCATCATGTCCTCCTGATGAGCAACTACCGTAACTCTACCTTGTTAGTCGGCATTCTCAAGGAAGGGGCGAGTTGCGGCGACATAGCGAAGCGGAAAAGCTTTCTTCGGGAAGGCTACCAGCAGCACCGCCATTGCGCAAACCTCGATTCCCTGCCTGTGGATGAGCATGGCTTTGCGCGGGAGGTGAAACCGCGTTCAGCGGCACATTCAGCAATAAACGCGCTGTGGGGCGGTGGGTTGCAGGGCTGAAGGGGCAGCAGCAGCAGCAGTGCGTGCCGACCCCCACCCCTGTCCCCTCCCCCTAAGAAAGGGGAGGGAGACCAAGACACTGGCGCCGGAGTTGTCGTCTCCTCCTGCTCCGGGGAGGTCCGCACGCGCCGGCCCAGGCAGCGCTACGCCACCTAGACCAGCACGTCCCCGGCCACCACGGCGTCGGCGAGGGTGGTGCGGTCCAGCACTTCGCGGGTGGCGATCGTCACCCGGGCGAAGACGTGGCGGATTTCGCAGGTGGATTCCTCGGCGCAATCGACGCATTTGCGGTAGGCGATCTTCGACAGGCACGGCAGCGGCGCGATCGGGCCGTCGATCAGCCGCAGTACTTCGCCGAACGTCACCTTGTCGGGCGAGCGCAGCAGCACATAGCCGCCGAGCCGGCCGCGCCGGCTCATCACGATGCCGGCGCGCTTGAGCTCGAGCAGGATCTGCTCGAGGAATTTCTTCGGGATCGCCTGGCCGCGCGAGATCTCCGAGATCATGATCGACTCGCCGGCCGGCACCTTGCAGAGCGCCACCAGCGCCCTCAGCGCATATTTTGCCTTCTGCGAAATCATCGCGGGGCCCTGCCTCCGGGCGGCCGCTAACTCGACCGCTACACTAGGATATAGAGCGTCCCGCCTGAAGAAACCACTAGCGCGGGCGATGGAGGCTAGGCCTGCTCCTCTTCAGCCACCGGGGGCGGTACTTCCGGGTTGAAGGGGCTCCCCGGCGTTGTCGCCGGCCTTGCCGGGCGCGGACCGGCCGGCGCCGGCGGCGCTTCTTCGGCCGGGACTTCGGCCGCAGCCTCCGGCGCGCCGTCCAGCGCCTCGAGTTCGGCGATGTCCTCGGGCTCGACCGCATTCTCGTCGGGCCCGACCTCCTCCGGCCCGACCTGTCCATCCGTCTCGGTATCCGGCTCCTCGCCATAGGCCGACACCACGGCCGGGGGTTCGGCGGGGCCGCTGTCGTGGTGCTGCACTGCGGCCTGCGCTGCCTCGATCGCCTCGGCGAGGAGGTTCGGATCGGCCGGGAGCCGCACCGTCGCCGCGGCGGCGAGCGGCCCGAGCACCGACTCCACGGCGTCCGACGCGGTGATCTCGGCCATCGCCTTGCTGTCGCGGGTGAGCACGTCGACCATGCCGAGCCCGATCTCGCGCTCGCCGAGGATCACCATATCGGCGCCAAGATGTGTGAGGTGCTCCTCTTCCTCGTCGGAATGGGCCCGCGCCACGATCAGCACCTTGGGATTGTGCCGGCGCGCCTGCTCCGTCGCCTGCCCGGCTTCGAAGGCGTTGGGGATGGCGATCACCACGGCACGCGCCTGGTCCACATTGGCGAGCCCCAGCACTTTCGAGGTGGCGGCATTGCCGACGACCACTTCGATCCCCATGGCGCGCGCCGCCGCGGCACGGCCCTCCGCATCCTCGACGACGAGGAACGGCGTCTTCGATTCGAGCAGAGCCGCGCCCACCACCGAGCCGACCCGGCCGAAGCCGACGACGATGACGTGGCCGCTCTTTGCGGTCGGCACCTGGGTCGGCTCGGCTTCGGGAGGAACCTCCGATGCCGGCGCGTGCGTGCTGGAGGCGACGAGATCGGGCTCGGTGCGCTCGGCTGGTGCGCCGGCCCCGGCAAAGGCCTCGGCGGGCCGGCCGAAGCGGCTCTCAAGCGTGGGGCGCAGGACGTCGAGCGCGAAGAACAGCACCGGGTTGAGGATGATCGAAATGATCGCGCCGGCAAGGATCAGGTCGCGCGCCTCGGGCGGCATCAGCCCGAGCCCGACGCCCAGCGTTGCGAGGATGAAGGAGAATTCGCCGATCTGCGCGAGGCTCGCCGAGATGGTGAGCGCCGTCGCCACCGGCCGGCGGAAGGCCACGACGATGAGGAAGGCCAGCACCGACTTGCCGATGACGATGATGAACACCGTCGCCAGCACCGGCAGCGGATCGCGCAAGAGGATGGTCGGGTCGAACAGCATGCCGACGGCAACGAAGAACAGCACCGCGAAGGCATCGCGCAGCGGCAGGCTCTCCTGCGCCGCCCGGTGCGACAGCTCGCTTTCGGAGAGGATCATGCCGGCAAAGAACGCCCCGAGCGCCAGCGACACGCCGAAGAGATAGGCGGCGCCCGCCGCGACGCCCAGCGCAATCGCCAGCACCGCCAGCCGGAACAGCTCCCGGCTGCCGGTATGGGCGGTGTAGTGCAGCACCATCGGGATCAGCCGCCGGCCCACCACCAGCATGAAACCGACAAAGGCCGCGAGCTTCACCACCGTGATGCCGAGGATGCCGAAAATTCCGAGTTGCGAGCCGATCAGGCGTTCGACGAAATCGACGAACGGGTCGTGCAGCTCCGCCGCCTCGACGCCGTTTAGGCTGGCGATGGCCGGGATCAGCACCAGCGCCAGCACCATGGCGATGTCCTCGACAATCAGCCAGCCGACCGCGATACGGCCCTTCTCGCTGTCGACCATGTGCCGGTCCTGCAGCGCCTTGAGCAGCACCACGGTGGAGGCGACCGACAGCGCCAGCCCGAAGATCAGCCCGCCGCCGAGGCCCCAGCCGAGCAGCATCGCAAGGCCCAGCCCCATCACCGTGGCCCCGGCGATCTGGACGATCGCGCCGGGCACCGCCAGCGCCCGCACCGAGAGCAGGTCCTTCAGCGAGAAATGCAGCCCGACCCCGAACATCAAGAGGATCACGCCGATCTCGCTGAGCTCGGTGGCGAGCTCCGCATCGCCGACGAAGCCGGGGGTGTGCGGGCCGACCAGCACGCCGGCGATCAGGTATCCGACCAGCGGCGGCAGCCGGAAGCGGTTGGCGATCGCTCCGAAGATGAATGCCAGCACCAGACCCGCAACGATCGTCGAGATCAGGGGCGTACTGTGCGGCATTGGCGATACCTCCGGCGGGATTTACCCTGAAGCTGATTGAGACTGGACAAGATTTGACGATGGGGGAAAGCGCGCCCCGGTGCAACCCAATCAGACCCGGAAAACTGCGGCAAAATCATGGGTGGCGCGTTTTGCAGTGCGGGCGCGATTCCGGATGGTGCGTGTGGACCCCCACCCCTGTCCCCTCCCCCTAAGAATGGG
>NZ_JAQGJL010000341.1 GCF_028290645.1 Devosia sp.
AACTTCCCCGAGGGGCATCCGGCGCGCGAGATGCACGACACCTTCTTCATGGCGCCCTCGCCCGACGGCATCAAGCGCGTGCTGCGCACCCACACCTCGCCGGTGCAGATCCGCACCATGCTGAAGACCAACGAGAAGCCCGCTGCGCCCTATCTCACGCCGGCGATCGACCCGCCGATCCGCGTGGTGATGCCAGGCCGCACGTACCGGCACGACAGCGACCAGACCCACACCCCGATGTTCCACCAGGTCGAGGGCCTCGTCATCGACAAGTCGAGCCATATCGGCCAGTTGCGCTGGGTGCTCGGGGAATTCCTCAAGGCGTTCTTCGAGGTGGACAATGTGACGCTGCGCTTCCGCCCGAGCTTCTTCACGTTCACCGAGCCGTCGATGGAAGTCGACGTGCAGTGCGATCGCTCGGGCGCCGAGGTGAAGATCGGCGAAGGCAGCGACTGGCTCGAAATTTTGGGCTGCGGCATGGTGCACCCTAATGTCCTGCGCAATTGCGGCCTTGACCCCGATGTCTACCAGGGCTTCGCGTGGGGCATGGGGATCGACCGCATCGCCATGCTCAAATACGGCATGAACGACCTCCGCGCCTTTTTCGACGCCGACAAGCGCTGGCTCGACCACTACGGCTTCCGCCCGCTGGACCTGCCGACGCTGTTCGGGGGGCTGAGCAGCTGATGCGTGCCAGCGCACTTACCGTCGGCCTGATGCTGCTCGCCTCTCCGGCCTTCGCCGAGGAGACGATCTGCACGCCCGACCACTACTACAACTGGAACGAGCCCGCCCCGCTGATCATCCCGATCGATGCCGCGCGGGCCGCCGGGTCATGGGTGACGCGTGTCGATATCGAGACCGGCGCCTATCGCCAGCACCACATCACCGACGAGACCTTCACCGGCGAGAGCGGCACCTTCACCATCCTCAACCCAGGTTCGCTCAAGGAGCGGATCGATTTTGCGGCAGTGGACCGGCAGTCCGGCCTGATGCTCCGGATCAGCCTCGTCGACGAGGGCCGACCGTTCGTGCGGGTCAGCTCCGAGGGGACGGTCGCCTCCGGCCATTGCGTCTACCAATCCGAGCTGCCGCGATGAACCTCCAGCCCCCCACCGACGCGCCGCCCATCACCACCTTCGTCGTCACCGACATCGAATCCGACGGGCACAACCCGCTCGAATCCTCGATGCTGAGCTTCGCCTCGGTGGCCTGCGACGTCACCGGCAGGGTGCTCGACGAGTTCCAGGCCGTCCTCGCCCCGCGCCCCGACCGGCAGCCCGACTCCAACACTATGGCCTGGTGGGCGACGCAGCCCGAGGCCTATGCGTACGCCACCGAGAATCCGGAACCGGCCGAAATCGTCATGCCGCGCTATGCCGACTGGGTCGAATCGCTCCCTGGCTTCCGCGTTTTTGCGGCGGCGCCGATGATCTTCGACGGGTTGTGGATGGACCACTACCTCTCTGTCTTCGCCGGCACCCGCGTGCTGGGCGGGCCGTACAAGACGCGACAGATCTTCCGCGGCGGCGGCGTCTGCCTCTACACCATGGCCGGCACGCTGCGCGGCGCCGAGTATCTCAAATGGGGCATGCAGCGCGTCCCGCCCGACTGGTACGGCGATATCGAACACACCCACCGCGCCATCGACGATGCGCGCGGCTTCGCCAACGTGCTAGGCAAACTTTTCGAGATCAGCGGGTCCCTGCCCAAGATCGAAGCGACCGAAAGCGTCTACAAATGAAGTTCACCCTCGACTGGCTCAAGGAGCACCTCGAAACCACAGCGACGGCCGAGGAGATCGGCAAGGCGCTGACCATGGTCGGGCTCGAGGTAGAAGAGATCGTCGATCCTGCAGAAAAGCTCCGGCCGTTCGTCGTCGCCTACGTGGCCGAGGCCAGGGACCATCCCAATTCCGACCATCTCAAGATCTGCAAGGTCGATGCCGGCACCGGCACGCTGATCGACGTCGTCTGCGGCGCGCCCAATGCCGTCACCGGCATGAAGTCGGTCTTCGCCTTCCCCGGCACCTATATCCCCGGCAAGGATTTCGAGCTCAAGGCCGGTGTCGTCATCCGCGGCGCGCCATCCAACGGCATGCTGTGCTCGGCGGCCGAACTCGAACTGAGCAACGACCATGACGGCATCATCCGCCTGCCCGACGACGCGCCGGTCGGCATGAGCTATGTCGACTACGCCAAGCTCGGCGGCGCGGTCATAGATATCTCGATCACCCCCAATCGCGGCGACGCCACCGGCGTCTACGGCGTGGCGCGCGACCTCGCGGCCTTCGGCACCGGCACGCTGAAGCCCACCGACATGTCGCCGGTCCCCTCCCAGGGCCCGAGCCCGATCCCGCCCCTGCCGCAGGATTTCGCTCCGGGCGAACCCAAGGCGATCCAGAAATTCGCCGGCCGCTACATCAAGGGGGTGAAGAACGGCCCTTCCCCCGATTGGCTGCAGCAGCGGCTGCGCGCCGTCGGCCTGAGGCCGATCAATGCGCTCGCCGACATCACCAACCTCGTCTCGCTCGGCTGGGGCCGGCCGCTCCATGCCTATGATGCCGACAAGGTCACCGGGCGCATGCACCTTCGCAACGCGCGCGACGGCGAGACGCTCGAAGGCCTCGACGGGCGCACCCACACGCTCGATGCCACCATGTGCGTCATCGCCGACGACACCGGCGCGCTCTGCCTCGGCGGCATCCTCGGCGGCGTGCCGTCGAGTTGCACCGACGAGACGGTGAACGTCTTCATGGAATGCGCCAGCTGGGACCCCGATCTCATCGCCCAGACCGGCCGCAAGACCGGCATCGTGTCGGACGCCCGCTACCGCCTCGAGCGCGGCGTCGATCCGGCGCTGACCGAGCCCGGCCTCGAACTCGCTACCCGCCTCGTCCTCGAAATCTGCGGCGGCACCCCGATGGAGCCCGCCATCTCGGGCGAGGACGTGTTCCCCAACACCGTCATCGATTTCCCGCTGTCGGAAGTCGAACGCCTCACCGGCCTCGAAACCTCGGCCTCCGAGATCGAAGCCATCCTCGGGCGCCTCGGCTTCCGCCTTGAAGGCACCGGCCTCACCCGCCTGGTCGCCGTCCCCTCCTGGCGCCCCGATGTCACCATGAAGGCCGACCTCGCCGAGGAAGTAATGCGCATGGTCGGCGTCGACAACGTGCCGGTCGATCCGCTGCCGCGGCTTAACCATGTCGCGCCGCGCATGCTGACCACGCTGCAGAACCGCCGCCGCCTCGCCCGCCGCACCCTCGCTGCGCGCGGCCTCGACGAGGCTGTCACATGGTCATTCATCCACGCCGGCGAAGCCGAGCGCTATGGCGGCGGCCGCCCCGAGCTGAAGCTCGCCAACCCGATCGCCTCCGAGCTCACCGACATGCGGCCCTCGCTGCTGCCGGGCCTGCTCGGCGCCGCGCAGCGCAACACTAATCGCGGCTTCAACGACCTGAAGCTGTTCGAAGTCGGCCAGGTGTTCCACTCGGTCCTCCCCGAGGGCCAGCGCACCTATGCCTCCGGCATCCGGCTGGGCGGCTCGCGCCACTGGCAATCGGGCAACGGCAAGGTCTCGGTATTCGACGCCAAGTCCGATCTCGCGGCGTTGCTCGACGCCATGGGCCACGACATCGACAAGCTGCAGCTCGTCGCCGAACCCGCCCCCTGGAGCCATCCGGGCCGCGGCGGCCGCGTCCAGCTCGGCCCCAAGCTCACCATCGGCTGGTTCGGCGAGATCCACCCGAGCGAACTTGAAAAATACGACCTTACCGGCGCCGTCGCCGCCTTCGAGCTCGATCTCGACGCCATCCCCGAGCCGCGGAAGAAGCCCACTCGTTCGAAGCCGGCGCTGAAGCTTAGTGACCTGATGCCATTGAGCCGCGACTTCGCCTTCCTCGTCGATCGCGACGTCGCCGCGGCGACCCTACTCCGCGCCGCCCGCAACGCCGACAAGGCGCTGATCACCGATGTCTCGGTGTTCGACGTGTTCGAAGGCAAGGGCATCCCCGAGGGCAAGAAGTCCGTCGGAATCGCGGTTACACTGCAGCCGACCGACAAGACGCTCACCGACGAGGAGATCGAGAAGGTGGCGGCGAGCGTGGTCGCGGCAGTCGGCAAGGCAACAGGCGGCGTGCTGCGCACCTAAGGGCACGAACTGGAAAAGTTGCAGACCTTTCCGGTTCGATCACGCGACAATCGAGGCCAAGGAGACTGAATGGCGGTCGAGGGCAAGCGCGGGACGTTCGGCGAGGCGGCGCCGGAGGGGCTGGATGTCGCCGCCCTGCCGCTTGCGCCGCTCGGTCCGGCCGCGGGCAGCGAGGCGTTGCTGCGCCGCGCCGTACTGGTGGTGGCGATCGGCGGCTCGTGCGTACTCGGCTACCTCACCACCTACGCGCTGCTCGTCATCGCGCTCGCGGTGTTCGCCTATTTCGCGGTGCGGCGGGCGAGTGTGCAGATCAGCTTCGACCAGCCGGCAAAGCTCTTCCTCGGCGCCTTTATGCTGCTGTTCGTCAGCGCCGTGGTCACCGCCCGGCAGCCGTCGGACCTGCTCCAGACCCTCAACTTCTCGGCCATGCTGCTCTATGCGCCGCTGGCGCTGCTGTTCCGGCGCGCCGCCATGCCCAGCAACAGCCGCAAGTTCGCCGATTTCGCCCTGTTCGGGGCGGCCGCCGGCCTCTGCGTCGCGCTCTACTTCAACTATGTCGAGGGCATGGAGCGGGCCGGGCTCGGCTCGCCCATCACCGATCCGATACGGCTCTCCAACACCGCGCTGCTGCTCGGCTTTCTCGCCATGATCGGCGCCGCCGCCGCCACGGGCAGGCAGCGCTTCATCTACCTGCTCGGCCCATTGATGGCGCTGGCAGTGATCTTCGCCTCCGGCTCGCGCGCGGCGCTCGTGGCGTTTCCGGTGCTGCTGTTCATCTCGGCGCTGCTCCTGGTGCGGCACAAGGTGCTGGCGGCGCTGGTCAGCGTCGGCGTGCTCGCCGGGTTCGGGCTCATCGGCTATTTCGCCGATCTCGCCGGCGCCCGCTCATCGTCCATGTTCGAAATCCTCGGGCGGCTCGCCGGCGGCGACAACCCGGCTGACCTCGGCACCACCATCCGCTTCATCCTCTATCGCGCCGGCGCCGCGGCCTTCCTCGATGCCCCGCTCTTCGGCCACGGCTGGGGGCAGCTGATGACCTCGATCATCCCCTATCTCGCGGTCTACGAACTGGTGCACGCCAAGCTCCCGCACCTCCACAACGACGCGCTGAACTTCGCCGTCGCGGCCGGCCTCTTCGGCCTCGTGGTCTACCTGGTGCTGCTGGTGCTACCGGCCGTCTGCTGCATCTTCAGCCCGCGCGACAGCCAGTACCGCACCCGGCTCTACGGCTGCAGCCTGCTCTCGGTCAGCTACCTGGTCCTCGGCCTCCCCGACACCATGCTGAGCTTCCCGCTGCACAACGCGCTCTACGTGGTGCTGACGGCGGTGCTGCTGAATTATTGCCGGGATGAGCGGGTGTAGTTCACCGGCGGTCCCCTTTCCACGGGCACCGGCGCACCGCCGACGGCCCCCCTCCCTCAATCCCTCCCCTTGAAGGGGAGGGAGGCGATTGAGCCGCTGCATCGATCTACCAGTCAGGCTCCCCTCCCCCTTCAGGGGAGGGGTGGAGGTGGGGGTCGTGCGGTTTTCCTCGATGGTCCCGTCAGCGACCAGGCCGGCTATCCACCAGCCCGCCCTTGCTCGCCGCGTCGATCGCCTTGATCTCCTCGGCCGACAATTCGAGATTGCCCAGCACCCCGAGACAATCCTTCAACTGCTCGAGGTTCCGCACCCCGATCAGCGCCGAGGTCATCTCCTTGCGCCGCAGCACCCAGGCCAGCGCCAGCTGCACCATCGTCTGCTTCCGCGCCTTGGCGATATCGCCGAGCTTGTCCACCGCCTCGAGAATGCGCGGCTCGAGCCGGCCGGCATTGAGCGAATAGTTCTCCGAGGCGCGCGTGCCCTCGAGATCGCCCTTCAGCTTGTTGTACTTGCCCGACAGGATCCCCTGCTGCAGCGGCGAGAAGGCGATGACGCCCACCCCAAGCTCGCCGCAGGCCTCGATGGTCTTGTCGTCCTCGATCCAGCGGTTGAGGATCGAGTAGCTCGGCTGATGGATCAGGCAGGTGACGCCCATGTCCTTCAGGATTTTGTACGCCTCGCGGGTCTGCTTCTCGGGATATTGCGAGATGCCGACATAGAGGGCCTTGCCCTGCCTGTGCAGCTGCGCCAGCGCGCCCATGGT
>NZ_JAQGJL010000371.1 GCF_028290645.1 Devosia sp.
ACGCGATGTATTCCTTCAGCGCCATGGCTTCCTGCTCGGCCTCCTCGATCTTGCGCTTCACCACGTCGCCGATCGACACGATGCCGACGAGCTTGCCGCCTTCGACGATGGGGATGTGGCGGATGCGGTGGCGGGTCATCTGTTCCATCAGGTCGGCGACCGGGGCGGCCGAGGTGGTGGTGATGACCTTGGTGGTCATGGCGTTGCGCACCGGGGAGGCGAGCAGTTCCACCGGATTCTTGTCGAGGCGCCGGACGATGTCGCGCTCCGAAAGGATGCCGGCGACCTTGCCTTTGGCGTCGACGACGACCACTGCGCCGATCTTGTGGGCGTTTAGAATGCGGACCGCCTCGGAGAGCGGCGCGCCGGCCTCGACCGTGTAGACGGTATGGCCCTTGGATTGAAGGATAGTCTCGACTTGCATCGTCAGTCCTCCTCTCAGGCGTTCATTGTGCGCCAAAGGTGAGGGAGGGACAATAGTCGGATAGTCTTGGCATGTATGAGCCGGGAGAACGTGGGGCTGCCCCGCCATTGATCCCTCCCCAAAAGGGGGAGGGAGACGGCTCGTCTCCGGCGCTGGGTTACTGCGCGGCCGGGGCTTTCAGGTCGCGCTTCTGATCCTGGACCGACTCGGCCTCGACCATCGGCAGCTCCACCGGCTCGCCGCTGGCTTCGGCGACGACGGTGAGTTTGCCGGCGAGGGCGGCGGGGTTGGTTTCGGCGGCAGCGAGGTCGGCGAGGCCGATGCCGGCTTCGTCGTTGGCGGTGATGGTCAGCTTGAGGTGCGAGGCGCCGGTGAGGAAGGTGCCGAGCTGCTGGGCCGCGGTCAGGGCCTCCGTGGTGTTGCCGAGGAAGGCAAGGGTCATGCCCTGCGCCATGCCGGCGACGGCGGTGCGGAAGGCTGGCTCGGGCTGGCCGGCGTCCTTGGCGCCGGCGGCGAAGGCGATGGCGCCGATGCCGCGGTCTTCGACTTCGAGCGTCACATCGCGGAGGGTGATCAACATTGCGGCCGCGGTGGCTTCGTCGGGGTTGTCGGAGAATAGCGCCTCGGTGGCGTTGCCGAAAGTGCCGGAGAGGTTGAGGCGGCCGAGGCTGCCGAGGTCGATTAGCACGTCGTCGACGACGATGGTCGAGGCGTCCTGGTCCCAGCGGAGCTTGGTGCCGAGCGAGACGTCGAGCTGGTCGATGCCGCGGGCGAGGAGGTCCGCGACCGGGAGCCCTTCGAGGTCGGGGGTGACGGGCAGGATGAAGTTGGTGAGGGTCAGGGCGATATCGGCGGGGACGCCGTTGAAATAGTTGCCGAGGGTTGCATCGAACGCGCCGAGCGTGCCGGTGACGCGCTTGCCCGGCGCTTCCGGATCGGGAATATCGACATCGAGATCGGCGAGGCTGAAGCCGTCGAAATAGGGCACCAGCTTCCGCCAATTGGCGGCGAAATAGGCTTCGTCGAGCGTCGCGGCTGCTTCCAGCGTGGCGATGGCGCTCGAAAAGTCCATGGTCTTCCACGTAAAGTTGCCAAAGTTGACGTGGCCGTCGCCCTCGACATCGATCTGGAAATCGTTGAGCGAGACCTCGGGATACTTTGCCGGCTCGAATCCGCCGGCGGTGATGGGGCCGGAGGCGAAGTTCACCGGCTTGCCCTTCTCGTCCTTGCCGGAGCACTCGAAGCCCTCGAACGTACCCGGCGTGGTCGAGAAGGCGGTCAGCAGGTCGGTGTAGAAGTTAACCAGCTGCTTGACCTTGTCCGGCGGGAATTCCGTGCCGGCCTTCTGGGCGGCCTCGGCCTCCATGATGAGGCCGTTGATTTCCATCATGTTCTGCTTGAGGGGACGGGCGCTGAAGCCGCCTAGTTCGGCGGCGCCGAGTTCGCAGCTGAACATGTCGACTGCACCGAAGGTGCCGCCGGCAAACTTGAAGTCCGAGTAGATCTCCTTCATCTCGCCGGTACCGGCCGGCGCCCGGGCCAGGCCGTAAAAGCCGAGGAGGCCCCCGAGATCGAAGCGACCGGTGGACATCTCGCCGAAGGTGCCCGTGGCGCCCTCTGCGCCGGTGAACTCGGCGGAACCGACGACCGCCGAAGCGGCCACGCCATCGACCACGTCGGTGAGCGTCAGGTCGCGGTAGGTCACGACGGCCGGCGCGCCGGTTTCGAGCGCGGTTTTGTAGGAGAAGGAAATCTCGGGGATGGTTACCGACTTGGCGGTGAGGGTCGCGAGCGGCTGGAAGGCATCGGGGGCGCCGGTGAAGAGGCCTCGCACGGTACCTTCGTTGAGGTTGCCGTCGACGATCTCCACGGTCGGAACGTTCAGCGTGTAGAGGGCGCCATCGCCGATGGCGATGTCAGTAACGGACAGCGTTTCGGCGAAAGCCCCGGTGGCGGCGATGCCGCCAAGGGCGGTGCCCAGCAGCAGGGCTCGCATCGGGCGAAGGCGGCCGAGCGGGGCAAGATCGATAGGGGTCATGTCGAGTTCCTCAGTCGCAATGGGTTTGACGCCATGCCCGGCCTTTGCCTTTGGGGCAAAGGGGACACGGCGCGTAGCGGGCCGATGTAAGCGCCACCCGCGTTCTTAGATTATCGCAACTAACAGGAAGATGAACGGATCAGCGGCAAACGCGCTGAATCGATGCTTTCAGCCCTCGTCGTGCCCCGGCTTCCAGGCCGAGAGCGGGTTGGACTGGCGCGGCTTGGGTGGGCGCAGGCCCTCGCGAAGACTGGCGCGGACCACTTCGGCGATGATTGCGAAAAGCAATGCGCAAAGTGGCACAAAAAGCAGTACCACGGCCATGTCCACATCGCCCGCGCCGGTGATGGCGCGCGGCGGGATGATGCCGAGCATCAACGCGATTCCGGCGCCCACGAAGGTCAGCGAGAAAGAGATGGCCGTCGCTGCGGTCAAAGCGTTCTTGAAAACGGGCGGGCGGGGCAGTTGCCACGTTGGCTTAGACTTGGGGAGCCTGGTGGGCGACATGGGCGACTCGCTAACTCGTTGCTTCACAAGGCAGTGAAGAGACCCTCCGAATGCGCGGATGTTTCGTTGCTATAGCGGTCAAGGGCGGACGATTTGAAGGCAATCGTGTGGCGGCGTGCCCGCGGAGCGCCGGATGGAGGTGGGCGATGCAAGTGTTTAGGACGTTGGCGACAGGGTTTTTCGGCCTGTTGCTGCTGGTGGGCACCGTGGCGCAGGCGGAGGACGCGGTGGCCCCGCCCGCCACAATTGAACCCTGGCAGAGCGTGATCACCAGCCAGATCGAAGCATTCCGGATCAAGGATGCGCCGGGCGCCTTCCAGTATGCCGGGGCCGGGTTCCAGAAGATGTTCCCCACAGCCGAGGCATTCTTCGTGGCCATCATCACGTCGGGCTATTCGCCGATCATGGAGTCGCGATCGCACACCTTCGGCGAGTTCCGGATGACGGGCGACAAGGCGGTGGTGCAGGAGGTGCGGCTGGTGGGCAACGACCAGAGCCTCTACGAGGCCTTCTACCAACTCGCCGAAGAGCCGAACGGCTGGCGGGTAGAGGGCGTGCAACTGCTGAAGCAGCCGGGCATGGGAGTCTGATCCTCGTGCGCCGAAAGCATCAGAGCTTTCCGCCACATCGACTGGTTGTGCGGCGGGCACTGAAGCCGTAGAGCTTTCCGGCCTTTTTTCACCGGAGAGACGATCTTGGCCTTCCTGTCCGAAGCACTCAGCCGCATCCAGCCGTCCGCCACCGTCGCGATTTCGCGCAAGGCCGCCGACATGGCGCGCGAGGGCAAAGACGTGATCTCGCTCGCCGCGGGCGAGCCGGATTTCGATACGCCACTGAATGTGCGAGAGGCAGCGATCCGGGCGATCAACTCGGGCAAGACCCACTACACCAATGTCGACGGCATCCCCGAGCTGAAGGAAGCGGTGGCGGCGAAGTTCCGGCGCGACAACGGCCTGCCGGTCGAGGCGGCGGACTGCTTCGTCTCCTCGGGCGGCAAGCAGATCA
The DNA here is from genome assembly GCF_028290645.1 of Devosia sp. Lineage (GTDB taxonomy): Bacteria > Pseudomonadota > Alphaproteobacteria > Rhizobiales > Devosiaceae > Devosia_A. The sequence goes on from NZ_JAQGJL010000371.1 coordinate 3,975, forward strand.
TCTTCAACGCGCTAATGGCGACGCTCAACCCGGGCGACGAGGTGGTGATCCCGGTGCCGTACTGGGTGAGCTATCCCGAGATCGTGCGGCTCTGCGACGCCGATCCGGTCTATGCGGTGGCCGATGCCACGACCGGCTTCAAGCTGACACCGGCAGCGCTCGAGGCGGCGATTTCGCCCAGGACCAAGTGGCTGATCCTCAACACGCCGTCGAACCCGACGGGTGCGGCCTATACGGCCGATGAGCTCAAGGGGCTCGCCGAGGTACTGCTGCGGCATCCGCAGGTGCACATCCTCACCGACGATATCTACGAAGTGCTGGTCTATGACGGCGGCACCTTCGCCACCATCGCCGGAGTGGAGCCGCAGCTGCGCGAGCGCACGCTGACGATGAATGGCGTCTCGAAGTCGCACGCCATGACCGGCTGGCGCATCGGCTATTGCACCGGGCCGCGCCCGCTGCTGGCGGCGATGCTGAAGCTGCAGAGCCAATCGACCACCAACCCGTCCTCGATCTCGCAATGGGCGGCAGTCGAGGCGCTGAACGGGCCGCAGGAGTTCTTGAAGGGCTGGCGCGACATCTTCCAGGGGCGCCGCGACCTGGTGGTGAAGGGGCTCAACGCCAATACCGGGCTCGATTGCCTGACGCCGGAGGGGGCGTTCTACGTGTTCCCCTCGGTGAAGCGGCTGCTCGGCAAGACGTCGGGCGGGGGCAGGGCGCTCAACAGCGACGCCGATTTCGTGCTGGCGCTGCTCGAGGAGACCGGTGTGGCGCTGGTGCATGGCTCCGCGTTCGGGTTGGCCGGGCACATGCGGCTGAGCTACGCCGCGGCGAACGCGCAGCTCGAGGATGCGGTGGCGCGGATCCAGGATTTCTGCGCCAGGGTGAGCTGACGGTCTACTCGCGGCATCTCGGGGGTTGACGCGGAGGGCCGGTGGCTGTGGACCCCACCCCTGTCCCCTCCCCCCAAACAGGGGGAGGGAGACGATTACACTGGCGCTCGTGTTTTGGTCTTCCTGCCCAGTGGGGGGACAGGGTTGGGGGTCGGCTCGCGCCGGCCTAGAGGTAGTCCATCAGGCTCATCGAGCCGCTCTCGCTGCCGCCAAACACCGGTGACCCAGTCGCTTGCGCCAGCATTGAGCCGAGCTTGCTGGCGGTCTGGTAGTTGGCGACGGCCGCGGCATAGAGGTTTTCGGACCAGCCGGCGGCGGCGCGTTCTTCGGGGCTCATGGCGCCGTAGAGGGAGATGACGTTCTGGGCGAAGGCGGCGGGGTCGCCGTTGCCGGCGGACTTGAGGCTTTGCAGCAGCGCGGTGCCGGAGCGGGAGCGCATTTCGGTGGAGGCGGCGCGGACCTCGGCGGGGTTGAACTTGGCGGCGGAATTCAGCGCCACCGCGGCAAGGGAGCGGCTGTCGAAGTCGGAGTAGTCGGGCTTGCTGGTGCCGCTCTCCTTGTACTGTGCGTCGAGGGTGGCGCGGGCGTCGGCGGCGACGTCGGTGATGTCGCGCAACTCGCCGGTTTCGCCGGCGGCGAGGCGCGCCATGTACTCGTTGACCGGATCGTTGGCGACGGTGCCGGGCAGGGTAGCGGGGTCGGACTTGAGCTTTTCGAGCATTTCCTCGAGCGCCGCCCGCTGGTCGGCATAGGCGGCGGAGGCTTTCTCCTCGGGGCCCATGGCGTCGTAATAGGCGAGGGCGGCGACATAGAGACCCTTCATGCCGCCGGTGACGCGGCCGACGGCAGTGGGGCCGGCGAGCGCCTGGTCGAACCGGCCCTGCAGCTCGATGGCGGCGGCCTTCTGCTCGTCGGCGGTGAAGCGCTGGCCGGAGTTGGTGCTCATGGCATAGAGCTCGCGGCGATCGACCTTGCTGAGGTCGAAGGCGAGGGCGCCGTCCTGCAAGGGACTGGTGAGCTTGGCGTCGGCGAGGAGCTTGTCCATCGTCGTGCGGGCGTCGGTGGTTACGGTGGCGAAATCCTTGAGCGTCAGCGCTACCCTGGCGGCATCGGAGAGGGTCACGTTGGTAGCACCCGGCTCGGTGGAGTTGGCCGGGGTAGTGGCGGCGGCGGGTTGGGTCAGCTTCTGCGCATTGGCGAGGATCTGGGCATAGCTCAGGGATTGGCTGACGGTACCGACGCTGGTCATGGGGATCTCCTGATGCCTGTGCATCACCATGCAGGCCGCGTGCCAGCGCACAGCCCCGGAAATGCTGGAGTTCGGACCCCCGTTTTGGGTCCGGCGGCAGGAAATGCCGGGCAAGTCTGCTTCGCAGGCGAAAAAAGGCCCCGCTCCAGGAGAGAAAAGCGGGGCTTCAGTTGCTGCAGCAAGCTTGCCTAGAGCACCTCGAGCGGCTGCTTCTTGCGCGGCGGTGGGAACGCGACGTCGAGCGCGGCCAGTTCGTCGTCGGTCAGCTCGATGTTCAGGGCCTCGCGATTTTCGACGACGTGCTCGGCCCGGCTGGCCTTGGGGATGGCGATGACGCCGTCCTGGCTGACGACGAAGGCGAGCGCCACCTGTCCGGGGGTTGCGTCATGTTCGCGGGCGATACGCTGCAATTCGGGATGCTGCAACAGGCGCGAGTCGTGGCCAAGCGGCGAATAGGCCATCACCGGCATGCGGTGGGAGGTGCACCAGGGCAGCAGGTCGTATTCGATGCCGCGCGCTGCCAGGTTGTAGAGCACCTGGTTCGTCGCGCAGTAGCCGCCGTCTACGAAGGCAAAGAGTTGCTCCATGTCGGCGACATCGAAATTGGAGACGCCCCATTCGCGGATTGCACCGGCGGACTTCAACTCCTCGAAGGCGGCGACTGTCTCGACGAGCGGGTGTCCGCCGCGCCAGTGGAGGAGGTAAAGGTCGAGATAGTCGGTGCCGAGCCGTTTGAGGGTCCGGGTGCAGGCGGCGATGGTCCCGGCGCGGCTGGCGTTCGAAGGCAGCACCTTGCTGACGACCTGGACCTCGCTGCGCCGGCCCTTGATCGCGTCGCCGACGACCAGCTCCGCGTCGCCATACATTTCGGCTGTGTCGATCAGCGTCATGCCGAGGTCGATGCCGCGCTGCAGGGCGGCGACCTCCTGGGCATATTTTCGCCGGTCCTCGCCCATGTGCCAGGTCCCCTGGCCGAGCACCGGGAAACTGGTGCCCGAAGGCAGATCTATCGTCGGGAGCGGTTGTGCCATCGAATCTGCCTCGAGAAGGGAGCGGCCCTTCAATCTAGCGCCGGGATCGCCCCTGGGAACTGATTTTGGTCAAGGCTCCTCGGAGCGAGGCCGAGCGGCCACCGAAGCACCGGATGCAAAAAGGCCCCGCTCGAGGGGATGAGCGGGGCCTTCAGCGGCCGGCCCCGCCGAAGCGGGCGGCCAATAAGAACGCAGCCAGAGGGAGGAGAGGCTGCAATCCTTCGACCGCCAGTATCGGGGAGCGGCGGATTCGAAACAAACGCGAAGTCGGAGCGTCAGCCATGCGCTCAGCGCCAGATCGGTCGCAGGCGACGCGTCGCAGCAAGAACGCCAAGCAAAAAAGAGGCTCCATCCGAAGATGGAGCCCAATGAAAAGGACCGAAGTCCAAATCGAAAGTGTGGCAAATGGACGAGGGAGGAGGATACGCCATTTGCCGATGGTTCTAAGTCGAGGGAGGAGGATACGACTTCGAACCGGTGTCGCAGAGCAGGACCGAGGGAGGAGGATACGGCGCGGCTCACATCGACAGTCACAATATGCACTTTGACCGTTTGGTCCACAATGCAGGCATCAACATGCCAGCTATGCAGTTTGTCCAGGTAAGGTCAGCCATGCTGCCCTTCAATGACGTCGCCGCGGCTCGGCGGCTGCGGACTTCACTGCATTGTCGGGGGCGAGAAAAAACAAGGCCCCGCTCGAGGGGAGAGCGGGGCCGAGTTGCAGACATTGCTATCTGCAGGGAGGAACAACAACGAGCGCGAGGAGGAGGAGGGAGAAGCGCTCAGCTGCCGTCGACGCGGGATATAGGTCGGAGGTGCTGACCCAATCAACCCGAACCCTCGTATGGGGGCCATGCGTCCTGCGCATGACT
>NZ_JAQGJL010000382.1 GCF_028290645.1 Devosia sp.
TTTCGAGAGTTAGCGGGCCGCGCCGATCTAGTCGCGATTCTCGGACGTCACGACGAGACTGCGGAGATCGCCGTCGAACTGGCGGATGCGATCGTGATGAACCTTGAGGATGAAACGAGCACGGACACCCGCATCGGTCAGACTGCGGACCTAGCGCGCGCAGTCTTACGCGTCTCGCTGGTCGAGGCGAAGGCTGCGTTCCGCGTCGGCCTGTCTCTCGCTGATAGCTTCAGCGCGGACGACATGGAGGAGACGTTAGGGCTACTCGCGGTAGGTCGCCACTATAAGGGCGATCCGATCTCGCCTCGAACGGTCTACGGCTTCAGCCGGATCTGTGAGGTGCAGATGCCAGACGAGGCTGACCGCTACGACTGGGAGCGATACTCAGACGCCTTTGCACGCCTCGGGGGCTTACAGCTATTTCCATTACTTACATGCCTGCGGAACCGGGGCCGCGGTGGAATTGAAGATGCCCACCTCGAGAGCCTCGCCAAATTGACTCAGACCGGGCGACTAGACGCCGATTTGGCAGCAGGAATGATTGGCCTTTTTCAGTACGCGGACATGCTGCGCTTCCGCCTTCCGACCTTCGTGGAACACCTGCTGCCTTCACTATCGCAAACAGCAGCAGCGGCCCTATTTGCGTTCGCGGAGACAGAGCTTGACCGGGTTGATGGTGCCACTCCCCCCAACAGCCTGATCCTCGATCTTCTTGCCCTTGCCCACACGAAGTTGCCTGCAGAGAACCCGAGCCGACGACGGTTAGCTGCCCTCGCCCAACCGGAGAACAAACCGGACCCCAGCTATCCGGGTTCGGCGTTTTCAGACGCCAACCGCGACCCCTTCATCATAGCGTTACTGGGGGAAACAGCCCGTTTCGCCGCCGATGCCCTTGACGCTATCGTTGTGGCGCTGCCCGGCCACGGAAACGGCCGTCCCATCGTTCAATTGCTCTGGGCTGTTGCAGATCGGCAGAGCCTCCCCGATGACCGCTTGGATTTTCTTGAGGCGGTCATCGAAGCTCGGGCCATCCCGCTTGACGACAAATTGATCGCCCTCACAGACATCCTCAAGACTTGGGCCGAAGGGTCAGCGGCACTCCGTGCTGCCGTACCGGATATGGTTGTCCGCTTAACTCGCCGGCATGCGCAGGACCTAATCCACGGAGAATGGAACGGCGGCTATTCGCGGCGCCGCCTCCGAGAATTAGCCGCGGGAGCGGTGCCCGAAACCAGGCTGGTCACGGAAATCCTGCAGAGGCTCGGCGGGCAAACCGCCGTCGTTTCCAGCTCAGCTTGGTTCGATTTCGCTGAGGTATTGGCCCGCGTGGCCCAAGCCACGACTATCGCCGATTGTCTGACACGTTACGTGGAAAAGTCAGAAATAGGCCTGCCGGATGCCATCGCGGGCGGACTGTGGCAACCGGGGAATGCTGTACCGGCTACCCAAGTCGAGGCCGTGGCTTGCTTGCTGTGGACTCTCCTCGGGGCGCCTGATTCATCGACCCGCTGGCGCGCTGCTCATGCGGTGCGGCGTCTGGTTAGCCTCGGGCGAGCCGATGTTTTGGGGCACCTGGTTGCGAACATCGACAGCACAAGCGCCGGTGCTTTTCAGGACTCAGCGTCCCCTTTCCTTTTCCTAAATGCCAAGCTGTGGCTACTCATCACGTTGGCTCGTATCGCGATAGATGATCCGGCCCTTGTTGCACCCTTTCAACCTCAGCTGGAGGCGATCGCGCACTCGACTGAGCTGCCGCACGTCCTCATCCGAGAGATGGCGGCGCGCACACTAGTTAGTGTAGCTGCAAGCTTGCCCCCCGGAGAAGCCGCAACTCTGCGGGCCCGAAGCGTAGCAGTAAACGCCTCACCGTGGCCCATGTCGAAGGTTGAGCGACGCGGCGGCACCGCGGGATTTTATGACCGGCGTCCAGACGGCTATCCGGAGCGCGACCTCACGTTTCGGTTCGAGTACGAGTTCGAAAAGCATGAGGTGACCGCCCTCGCTTCGCTGTTCGGCACGCACAAATATGAGGCTGGAGACCGAATTGCCGACTGGGTGAGGGTTTGGGCACCCAATGCCATCAGCATGTGGGACGATTATCGCGGTGGCGAAGGGGGTGGATCGCGACCTCAGACAATGGAGACCCACATAGGGACCTTGACTTGGCACGGGGTGTTCCTGGCAGCCGGGTCGTTGTTGCTGACCCATCCGATCTCCAGCCGTAGCTGGACAGCGGACGCGCCGTGGGCCGAGTGGCTGGCCGACGGGCTTATTTCCCGCGACGATGGCCGTTGGCTTGCTGACGACACGAGCCTCACCCCCATCGAAATGCGCACTGCACTGACCGTTGGCGAGGAGCCCGTCCCGAGGCTGTCGCGCAGCTTAGTCCGCCTATTCACTGATGGCGCAGATGCAGGTTTCCTAGTGGTTGAAGGTTCCTGGGAAACCATGGATGGTGTCGAAATCTCGATCAGTTCCGCGTTTGTGCCGCGGGCCAAAGCCGATACGGTCGCCCTGACTGTAGCGCTCGCAGATCAACACGACGTTTGGATACCCCGGGCCGACGAACTCGATAGTCATTCGCGTAATGAGGCGCCGTGGCGCAGTTGGCTAATTCGAGACGAGGCCACGCGCGAAGGCGGCCTCGACAAGGACGATCCCTACGCCTCAAATGCGGCGCGCTGCAGGATCCGACCGATAGACGCGATGGTCCGCTCGGGCAACCTGCAGCCTGACCCGCCTTTCAACCGCTGCTGGCGGACTCGCGGTGGAAAACTCCTCGCTAATGGCATCGTTTGGGGCATGCGGTTCGCACGCGGTCAACATGAGAAGGTCAGGGAGGGGCGGCGGTTGACGGCTGAATTGACCTGGATTCGCGACCTCTGCCGCCATCGCAACCAGTGCCTAGTGATGGTCGTACAAGCCCGGCGCTACATGCCCAAGATGTCGGGCGATGCAGCTTTTCCGTCGCGTTGGTTGGTGGCTACGGTGGATCGAGACGGCATCGTTCGGCCAGTATTTAGGATTCCGGCCGCAACTCGCAAAGCTGTCGCCGAGCTCGGACTTGACCGCCGGCGTGAGTTTAAGGACCGGTTCGACGCGGTTGCGGGCGCGTTAGTGACCGCCCGGCGACCGGCACGCGA
>NZ_JAQGJL010000396.1 GCF_028290645.1 Devosia sp.
AGCGGCAAGGTGGCCGACACCAAGGCGAGGGAGATGGTCAACGGGCGCGGCGACATGGTCGACGTGGTCACTGCGATCAGCCAGACGGAAATCGCCATGGACACCATGGTGACGGTCCGCGACCGGGTGATCTCGGCCTATGAAGAAATCATGCGGATGCCGATCTGAGGGTGAGCGACTCGCGCTAGCGTGCGGATGGCAGGGCCTCGCTCCATGAACAGTTCTCACCTACCCACCGTTTTCATCCCAGCGAAAGCTGAGACCCAACTCTTGACCAGCGCCGGCGGACGCATGGGTCCCAGCTTTCGCTGGGATGACACCGAGCGTGGTGCGGGCCTGGTGGTCCACCCCGAGGCGACCCGATGACCGGCGCCACCGTCCTCGATCTCGCTCGTGAGGGCATCTGGGTGATGATCCTCGTCGCCGGGCCGATGATGATCGTCGGGCTGGTGGTCGGCGTGGTGATCGCGCTGTTCCAGGCGCTGACCCAGATCCAGGAAATGACGCTGGTGTTCGTGCCCAAGATCCTCGCTATCTTCGTCACAATGCTGCTGACGCTGCCGTTCATGGGGGCCATCCTCGGGGGCTACATGACCAAGCTCGCCGACATGATCATCACCGGCGGCTGACCATGATTTCGCTCAACTGGCTGCCCGAGACGGCGTATTTCTACCTGCTGATCTTCGCCCGCGTCGGCGCCATGCTGATGCTGATCCCGGCGCTGGGCGAGACGGTGATCCCTGCCCGCATGCGGCTCAGCTTCGCCCTGGTGATGTCGGCGGTGCTTTATCCGCTGATCTCGTCGCAGTTGCCGGCGCTGTCGGGCGACCTGCCGGGGATCGTGGTGATGGTGGTGCACGAGGTCGCCATCGGGCTGATCCTCGGCGCCATCGCCCGCATCGCGGTATCGGGCACGCAGACCGCGGGCGCGGTTATCGCCTCATCCTCCGGCCTTTCGGTGGCCCAAGCGGCCGATCCGACCAATGGCGGCGTGCAGGGCGCGCTGATCGGCGCTTTCCTCAGCTTTCTCGGCATCACGCTGATCTTTGCCACCGACCTCCATCATGTGGCGCTGTCGGCGATTCACGACAGCTACATGATCTTTGCGCCCAAGGAGCCGCTGATGTTCGGCGACACGGCGCAGACGGTGGTGGATACGGTGGCCGGGGCCTTCGTCATCGGGGTGCAGATGTCGGCGCCGTTCATCGTCTTCGGGCTGGTGTTCAACCTCGGCATGGGCATCCTCAGCCGGCTGATGCCTCAATTGCAGGTGTTCTTCATCGCCATGCCGGCCACTGTGGGGGTCGGGCTGATCCTGATGGCGCTGCTGCTCAGCATGATGATGGGGCTTTACCTCATGCACTATGAGGGCGTACTCGCCATGCTGCGCGGCGTCCGATGAGCGACGAGGCGCCGGAACAGTCATCGAAAACCGAAGACCCCTCGGAAAAAAAGCTCCGGGACGCCCATGAGAAGGGCGACGTGGTCAAGAGCCAGGAGGTCAACACCTGGTTCATCCTGTCGGGCTCGGCGCTGGTTTTTGCGATGATGGCGGGACCGACCAGCGCCAGCCTCGTCGAAACGTTGAAGGTGCTGCTGGGCAATGCCGAGAAATTCGAGGTAGGCAGCCAGGCGCTCGCCGCGTTCTGGAGCGATCTGGCGGGTTCGATCCTCTTGGTCGCGATCCTGCCCTCGATCGTCCTCGCCGCGTTCGGGATCGCCGCCAACCTGATCCAGCACCGGCCGCTGCTGTCGCTCGATCCGATCAAGCCGAAATTCTCCAAGATCAACCCGATCGAGGGCGCCAAGCGCCTGTTCTCGAGCGAGGCGCTGGTCAATTTCGCCAAGGGGCTGGTGAAGCTCGCAGTGGTCTCGGCGGTGCTGTGGTTCGTCCTCGCGCCCGAGATCGACAGCCTCGAGACGATGATCAACCTCGAGCCAGGGATGATCATCGCCGACTTCATGGACCTGAGCCTGAAGATCTTCGGGGCGGTGCTGGCGGTGGTGACCGTCATCGCCATCGCCGACTATGTCTACCAGCGCAACCGTTGGTGGAACCGGCTGAAGATGACGGTCCAGGAGACGCGGGACGAGTACAAGCAGCAGGAAGGCGACCCCAAGGTCAAAGGCCGCATCCGGCAGGTCCGCATGGAGCGCAGCCGCAAGCGCATGATGGCGGCCGTGCCGCAGGCGACGGTGGTGATCACCAACCCGACCCACTTTGCGGTGGCGCTGAAATACGATCGCGACATGGCCGCCCCGCAATGCGTGGCCAAGGGCGCCGACGCCATCGCCCTCCGCATCCGCGAACTGGCCAAGGAGCACGACGTGCCGATCATCGAGAACCCGCCGCTGGCCCGGGCGCTTTATGCCTCGGTGGATATCGACGAGACCATCCCGACCGAGCACTTCAAGGCCGTCGCCGAAGTCATCGGCTTCGTCATGCGGCTCAAGCACGGGGGCGGGTGGAAACCGGCGGGCTAGCGCCGGGGTGTTAACGAGAGCAGGGGTCCGGGACCCTTCCGAGTGTGACACATCGTTGACGCCCTTCCACAAATCGGCCTCGCGCATCGGGGATAACCCCATTGCCGCTACCCAACCGACTTGTGGCTTTGCTAGACCTTGAACAGGCCGATTCGGCACGTTTTTCTTCGGGGCACCACCAAGCGCATGGCACCTCTGCCGCTCGACGAGGACAACTATCCCAATCCGTTGATGAACCGGGGGCGCAGCAGCGCCGGGCTGTGGCGCGTCGTTGCGCTGGCCGCGTTCTTCATTGTTGTCGCCGTGCTGCTGGCCACGATGGGCGATCGCATCCCGGCCGACGTGATCCTGGTCTTCCTCGGCCTCCTCGCCGTGGTCGGCGTTTTCTGCCTCTTCGCCATCGCCGCTGGCCTCTTCCGCTTCTCGGCCAGCGAGGATACCCAGACGCTCTCCCGCGCCGTGGTCGACAGCCTGCCGTTCGGTGCGCTGGTCACCGACCGCGAGGGCAAGATCAGCTACGTCAACGCCCACTATGGCGAGTTTGCGGGCGGGCTCACGGATGGCGTGCCGGTTTCGGTGCCGCGCCTGTTTGCCGGCGAGCCCGAGGCTTCCGAAGCGGTCTATCGCCTTGCCCGGGCAGCGCGCGACGGCCGGCCGGCGATCGAGGACATCCGCATCATCGGCGGCCTCGGCGGGTCGGTCGGCGGCTCGACCAAGCCGTTCTGGTACCGCGTCGGCGTCAGGGCGCTGCCCACCATCGACGAGGGCGGCAAGCCCCTGGTGCTGTGGACCGTCGAGGACATCACCCGCGACCGCGAGCGGCAGGACAACGCCTTCCTCGAGCTGCAGCGCGCCATCGACTATCTCGACCACGCCCCGGCGGGCTTCTTTTCCGCCGACGCGCAGGGCAGGGTGCAGTACCTCAACTCGACCCTCGCCGACTGGCTCGGCTACGACCTCGCCGAGTTCGAGGCGACCGCCATCCGGCTCGACGACATCGTACGCGGCGACGGCGCGAGCCTGCTGATGCGCGGCCGCTCGG
>NZ_JAQGJL010000412.1 GCF_028290645.1 Devosia sp.
GCCATGCGCCCTGACCTGGCGCCGAACCACGTCGCGCACATCAAGAAGCTGGCCCGCGAAGGCTTCTATGACGGCATCGTCTTCCACCGCGTGATCGACGGCTTCATGGCCCAGACCGGCGACCCGACCGGCACCGGCACGGGGTCGTCGAAGTACCCGAACCTGAAGCAGGAATTCAGCGCCGAGCCGCACGTGCGCGGCGTCGCCTCGATGGCCCGCGCGCAGGATCCCAACAGCGCCAACTCGCAGTTCTTCATCGTGTTCAACGACGCCCGCTTCCTCGACCGCCAGTACACGGTCTGGGGCAAGGTGATCGAAGGCATGGAAAACGTCGACCAGATCAAGCGCGGCGAGCCGGTGCGCGATCCGGACTCGATGGTTTCGGTGAAGGTCGCGGCAGACATCGCCGAATGATCCGGCTGGCCGCAATCGCCCCAATCGCTATTGGTGGCCTTTGCGGCCTCGCCACTCCCTCCCTGGCGACCGAGTGGATCAACTGCGCCTCGCCTGATGGCGGCGCTAGCATCGATATCCTCGTCGGCACGACCGACGTGATCGCAGTCGCTGGAATGACCATCACCGTTGGCGAAAAAGTCTGGGCGACAGACCCGGCCTACGGCCCCGGCGACCCGGTCAGCGTAGGCCAGGCTTTCGAGGACGCCGAGGCGATCCGCATCGACGCAGTCGATCCGAATGTGACCACCAAGGTCGCCGAATTGCGGCTGTTCAAAGCCACCGAGGACGAGGCCGCGACCATTTATGGCGGCACGCTCCGTATCCCCGGCCATGGCGCCTGGGCGGTGAGCTGCACCGGCCCCTGATGCGAGTCGACGATTTCGATTTCGACCTGCCGGCCGAGCGCATCGCGCTCCACCCGGCCGAACCGCGTGACTCGGCGCGGATGCTGATCGTTCGTCCGGGCGAGCCGCTCGAGGATGGTCGCGTAACGGATCTGTTGCGGATTCTCCGCGCCGGCGACGTCCTCGTCGTCAACGATACCCGCGTGCTTCCCGCCGAACTCACCGGCACTCGCATCCGCGGCGACAACCGCGCCAGCGTCAGTTTCAACCTCCACAAGCGGGTCGACGCCAACACCTGGCGCGCCTTCGCCCGGCCGGCCAAGCGCCTGCATGTGCTCGACCGGCTCGAATTGGGGGATACCGGCAGCATCGGCGCGACTGTCGCCGGTAAGGGCGAGACCGGCGAGGTGACGCTCGCCTTTGATCTCGGCGGCGCGGAGCTCGACGAGGCGATCAAGGCGCACGGCGCGATGCCGCTGCCGCCCTATATCGAGGCCAAGCGCCACACCGAAGAGCGCGACAAGTCCGACTACCAGACCGTCTATGCGGCGCGCGACGGGGCGGTGGCGGCGCCAACGGCGGGGCTGCATTTCACCGAGAGTCTGTTGCAGCAGTTGGCCGAGTTTGGCGTGACGGTCGAGCGGGTGACACTGCATGTCGGGGCAGGGACCTTCCTGCCGGTGAAGGTGGAAGACACCGACGACCACGTCATGCACGCCGAGTGGGGAGATATCCCTGCTGCCGTCGTCGAGCGCATCCTCGCCGCGAGGGCCAAGGGCGGCAGGGTGATTGCGGTGGGGACGACGAGCCTCAGGCTGCTGGAGACGGCCGCACGGGCCACCGGCATCTTGCAGCCGTTTGTCGGCGACACCGACATCTTCATTACACCGGGCTACCGCTTCAACGCTGTGGACATCCTGATGACCAATTTCCACCTGCCGCGCTCGACCCTGTTCATGCTGGTCAGCGCCTTTGCCGGGCTTGAGACGATGCGAGCGGCGTATGCCCATGCTATCGCTGACAACTACCGGTTCTATTCGTATGGGGATGCTTCGTTGTTGTTTCGCGACGAAGGCTCCTGAGGCCCGCTGAACCCTCCCCCAACTCGATGTCATCCTAGCTGTGTCCATTTACCCGCCGGCGCGAGGAGAGTTGGATTCCAGCCTTCGCTGGGATGACATCGAGGTTGGGGGGCAGTTCAGCTGAGGTCGCTCCTGAATACATTCAGTCGATTTGCTTGCCTTCACGGGGAGGATTACGGTGCCCTTGCGAGGGAGCTAGCCTTCGCCAACAGGGAGGAATGCAAGTGGCCAAGTACATATTGCTACTCAACTGGACGGACCAGGGCGCCAAGAGTGTCAAGGAATCCGCGAACCGCTACGACGCGGCCAAGGAGGCCGCAAAGAAGGCCGGCTGTACACTTGAGACGATCTACCTCACCTTCGGTCAGTATGACCTTGTCGGTGTGCTGGATGCGCCGAGCGACGACGCGGCGGCCACCTTCAATCTCCGCCTGGGCATGGGCGGCAACATCCGCGGGGTCACGCTCAAGGCATTCCCCGAAGCCGACTATCGCCGCATCATCGGCGGCGTCTGAGCGCCAGGCAGGGTGACAGGCGCGCTGCGGCTCGCTAATAGGCGGGCATGACCGACTTCTCCTTCACCCTGCAATCGACCAACGGCATGGCGCGCCGCGGGCGGATCGACACCTCCCGCGGCGACGTGCAGACGCCTGCCTTCATGCCCGTGGGCACGGTGGGCACCGTCAAGGCCATGTATCCCGAGCAGGTGCGCGACACCGGCGCGGATATCCTGCTCGGCAATACCTATCACCTGATGCTCCGCCCCGGCGCCGAACGCGTCGCGGCCCTGGGCGGGCTGCATGACTTCATGGACTGGCAGCGCCCGATCCTCACCGATTCCGGCGGGTTCCAGGTGATGTCGCTGGCCAAGCTGAGGAAGCTCACCGAGAAGGGCGTGACGTTCCGCTCGCATATCGACGGCACGGCCTACGAGCTGACGCCGGAGCGCTCGATCGAGATCCAGACGCTGCTCGACAGCGACATCATCATGCAGCTCGACGAGTGCATCCCGCTACCCTCCGAGCGGGCCGAGATGCTGCGTGCCATGGAGCTGTCGCTGCGCTGGGCCCAGCGGTCGAAGGACGCCTTTGGCCACCAGCCGCACCGGGCACTGTTCGGCATCGTGCAGGGCGGCGATGATGCGGAGCTGCGGGCGAAGTCGGCCGCAGGGCTGAAGTCGATCGGGTTCAACGGCTACTCGATCGGCGGGCTGGCGGTGGGGGAGCCGCAGGAGGTGATGTTCCGCGTGCTATCAGAGATCACCCCGGAACTGCCCGCTGAAAAGCCGCGGTACCTGATGGGGGTCGGGAAGCCGGACGACATTCTCGGCGGCATCGAGCGGGGCGTCGACATGTTCGACTGCGTCCACCCGACCCGTGCCGGCCGGCACGGGCATGCCTATACGCGGATGGGTGTCATCAACCTCAAGAACGCCCGGCACAAGGACGATCCGCGGCCGCTGGACGAGACCTCGCCCAACCCCAACTGCCGCCGCTTCAGCCGCGCCTACCTGCACCACCTTATCCGCACCGAGGAGATGCTCGGGGCGATGATCCTGAGCCAGATCAACCTGAGCTACTACCAGCAGCTGTGCATCGGCGCCCGCGCGGCGATCGAGGCTGGTGCGTTTGCCGATTATGCGGCACAAACCCGTGCAACATGGGCCGCTGGCGATATGCCCGCGCTCTGAGCTCGCTCACCGGAGTTACGCGTCATGGCCGGCAACAAGTCCCTCCTCAATCCGCTGATGAAGTCGCGCAAGCGGTTGGCCGAGACGAACATGCGCGAGCTGTTCGCGGCGGACCCCAACCGGTTCAAGTCGTTTTCGGCCAAGGCCGGCGACCTGTTGCTCGACTATTCCAAGAACCGCATCGATGAAAAGGCCATGGCCGCGCTGTTCGAGCTGGCCCGGGCGGCCGGCGTCGAGGAGCGGCGCGACGCGATGTGGAAGGGCGAGCACATCAACGTCACCGAGGATCGCGCGGTCGGGCACATGGCGCTGCGCTACATGGGCGACAAGCCGGTCAGGATCGACGGCAAGGACGTGATGCCCGAGGTGCGGGCGGTGCTGGCCCGGATGAAGGCGTTTTCGGACGCGGTGCGCGACGGCAGCATCAAGGGCGCGACGGGCGAGGCGTTCACCGACATCGTCAATATCGGCATCGGCGGGTCGGACCTCGGGCCGGTCATGGTGACGCTGGCGCTCGAGCCCTATACGCGGGACGACCTCAGGGTCCACTACGTGTCGAACGTCGATGGGGCGCATATCCACGACACGCTGAAGCGCCTCGACCCCAGGCGGACGATGTTCATCGTTGCCTCGAAGACCTTTACCACTGACGAGACGATGACCAACGCGGCGACCGCCCGCAGCTGGATCGCCAAGGGGCTCGGCGAGGGCGCGGTGCCGGATCATTTCGCGGCGCTTTCGACCAACCTCACGGCCTGCGCCGATTTCGGCATCAAGCCGGACCGGATCTTCGGGTTCTGGGACTGGGTCGGGGGGCGCTATTCGGTGTGGTCGGCGATCGGGCTGCCGGTCGCCATCGCGGTGGGATACGAGAATTTCGAGGCGTTCCTGCGGGGCGCCTATGAGATGGACCAGCATTTCCTCACGACCAGGCTCGAAAAGAACCTGCCGGTGATCATGGGCCTGCTCGGCGTCTGGTATCGCAATGCCTGGGGGTTCTCGACCCATGCGGTGCTGCCCTACGACCAGCGGCTGAGCCGCTTCCCGGCCTACCTGCAGCAGCAGGATATGGAGAGCAACGGCAAATCGGTGACGCTCGCGGGCAAGCCGGTGGACTATCCGACGGGGCCGATCATCTGGGGCGAGCCCGGCACCAATGGCCAGCATGCGTTCTACCAGCTGATCCACCAGGGGACCGACGTCATCCCGGTCGATTTCCTCATCGCCGCGCGGCCGCACGAGAACCTGCCGCCGCACCATGACAAGCTGGTCGCCAATGTACTGGCGCAGTCCGAGGCGCTGATGCTGGGCAAAAGCAAGGACGAGGTTGTGGCGGAACTCACCGCGCAGGGCCTCGACAAGGCGCGGATCAAGGCACTGACGCCGCACAAGATGTTCCCAGGCAACCGGCCGTCGAACACGCTGATCTATCCCAAGCTGACGCCGGAGCGGCTGGGCAGCCTCGTCGCGCTCTACGAGCACAAGGTGTTCGTGCAGGGCACGATCTGGGGCGTGAACTCGTACGACCAGTGGGGCGTGGAGTTGGGCAAGCAACTGGCAAAGGCGCTGCTGCCCAAGGTGCAGGGCACCGAGACGGCGGCCAACCACGACAGCTCGACGGCGGGGCTGGTCGAGACCTACCTCAAGCTCAAGCAATGACCGAGGCGGTGGAAGAGCAGGGGGTGATCAAAGCAGCGCCGGTCGGGATCGATCCCGATCGGCTCGCGGCCACGTTTGCCGATTTCGGCCATGGTGTTCCCGCGGCGATCACCGAACTCCTTGGTGGCGGCGCACGCTCGTTCCGCATCGACCGTGTGGACGGCCAGCCGGTCGTGCTCAAGGTATTCAACGACGCGCTGCCGTACGCGACCGGCAAAGAGACTTATGCGTCGCAGTTGCTACGCGACCTCGATGTGCCGATGACTCGCTTCCTCGCCTCGGACGAGACCCGCACTCGGATGCCGTTCCGCTACACCATCGCCAACTACCTGCCTGGCAGGCAGGTGATGACCTTCAAGGACGCGCCGGACGTCGGCGACCTCTACCGGCAGATGGGCGCGATGCTGCGCAAGCTGCACACCGTGCCGGTGCCCGGCTACGGCGCCTTCGATGCGGACGGCCTTCACGATCCGGTGCCGACCAATACCGAATATCTCGCGCGTCGCTTCACCCACGCCATCGGCCAGTTCCGGCGCTACGGCGGCGGCGAGGCGCTGGCGCAGCGGCTCGAGGCGATCTTCGCAGCCCATGCGGATGTCATCGCCGAAAGCCGGGGCGCGGTATTCGCGCACGACGATTTCCAGCCGCACAACGTGCTGGGCGACCGCGGCCGGGATGGCCGCCTGCACCTCACCGGCCTCCTCGATTTCGGCAATGCACGCGCCTCCGACCCGATCTGCGACCTCGCCAAGGCGCTGTTCTGCTCTGAGCACGATGCTCCGGGGTCCACGCCGCACATCCGGGCCGGGTACGGCCCGATCGACCATCCCGATCCCGAAGCGGCCCTGTGGGTCTACACCCTCGTCCACCGCGTCACTATGTGGATGTGGCTCCGGCATGTCGGAGTGATCCTCGAAGGCGAACGGCACGACCTGATGGCCGACCTCGAGAGCATGGCGGAAGAGGGCGGTGCCCGGTGACCATCACGACCGAAGCGGATCTCGTGCGACTGAAGGCCATCGGTCGTGTTTGTGCGGTGGCGCGCGACGCGATGGCGGCGGCGCTGGCTCCGGGGATTACTACGCGGGAGCTCGACGATATCGGCCGGCGGATACTCGAGGCGAGCGGGGCGCGGTCGGCGCCGGAGATCACCTATGATTTTCCGGGCGCGACCTGCATTTCGGTCAATGAGGAGATTGCACACGGGATACCCGGTGCACGGGTGATCAAGGCCGGGGACCTCGTCAATATCGATGTTTCGGCGGAGCTCGACGGGATCTTTGCCGATACCGGTGCGTCTTATGTCGTGCCGGAGGCCGACAAGCGGCTGGTGGCGCTCTGCCGGGATGGGAAGCGGGCCATGTGGGAGGGGATACGCGCCGTACGGACCGGCGCACCGCTCTCGGGGATCGGCTTGGCGATCGGCGCTTTTGCGAAGAAGCATCGCTATACGCTGATCGAGAACCTTGCGAGCCATGGGGTCGGGGACAGCCTCCACGACGAGCCGGGGGAGATTGCCACCTGGCCGGACAAGTCCGAGCGGCGGGTGATCACCGAGGGGCTGGTCTTCACCGTCGAGCCGTTCCTGTCGCTGGGTGGACACCTTGCCGAGCAGCGCGACGAGGACGACGAGTGGACCCTGGTGGCGGCCCCGCAGGCGCCTTGCGTGCAGTACGAGCACACCATCGTCGCGACTCGACGTGGGGCGGTGGTGGTGACTGCGGCATGAGTGCGGCGCTGCGCTGAACGGTTTCTGAGCGAGCGGTTCCAAAACCATTCAATTTCAGTCGTCTAGGGTGATCTCAACGCTGCAGACGCAGCATGGATCAACCTAGGGACATTGAAATGACCGTTCTCAACACCCTTCGGCAGACCGGACGCGCCGCGGTTCTTGCCGTCGTCCTCGCCGGCACCGCCTTGAGCGCGGTCCCGGTGCAGGCAGCGCCGAACATGGGCGGCTTCTCGCTCGACGTGAAGCCGCAGGGCGGCGACCAAAAGCAGTTGCAGCAGTTCAAGAAGAAGGACTTCGGCCCGAACGACTTCTTCAACTGGTGCCTGACCGACAAGCAGATCCGCAAGGGCCTGCAGGCTTACGGCTTCTTCGACGTGCAGATCGTCAATCACCTCAGCAAGAACCGCGTCCGCGTCGAGGCCGGCTACGACGACTGGTACTACTCGATGCGCATTCACCGCTGCTCGGGTGTCGTCGACAAGATCAAGAAGCTCTATCCCGTCTGGGATGATGAGGAAGAAGAAGACGACGACTACTACCCGTACCCGTACTGACGCGAAGGGCAGGGGCCGCATGCCGGCCCCTGCCTCGCCGGCCATCACGCCCGAGTGCTGCGGTAGCCCAAGACCGGACGAGGGGTGACTGCACGGCTGAACCCCTCACCCGAGTTCCGGCAAGTCGCTCCGCTCCGACCTCCACTACCCTCTCCATCAGGGGAGAGGGGCGCGGGCTGCCAGTTTCCGTGTAGCCGGCGACGCCTAGAACTTCGTGCGCCGGAACAGCCACCACGGCAGGGCGCGCACCACCAGCATGATCAGCCACCAGCGGCGCGGGGCATATTGCACAGGGCCGCCACGATCGGCCGCAGCCCGCACGATCTTCGCCACCGTCTCCGCCGGGACGAGGCGGCGCTCCGGGGGGCTGCCGGCGGTCATCGCCGTTGCCGTCGGACCCGGCTTCACCACCACCGCCCGCGGGCCCTTGCCCGCGAAACGGTGGGCGATCCCTTCAACCAAGGTTTCAATGCCAGCCTTGGTCGAGGCATAGATGAAGTTCCTGCGCCGTCCGCGGTCGCCGGCCACCGACCCCAGCACCACGAGCGAGCCATGCCCCTGCGCCTCAAGCAGGTTGGCCGCAGCCAGCGCCCAGAGGGCGGTCGAGGTGTAGTTGGTGGTCATCATTTCGGCCGCGACATGAAGATCGGCGGCGGCCAAGGACTGTTCGGGCATGATCGCGAAGGCGATGAGGATGTGGTCCACGCCACCCAGCCGGGCGGCCAGGTCCGGTAGTGTTGCGGCCTGATCGGCGCCGGCCAGGTCCAGTACTGCGATCTCGGACGACCGGGCGCCGAGCCGCGAAAGCTCGTCCGCCAGCGACTGCAGCCGCCCGGCGTTGCGCCCGGCCAGCAGCAGCGCGGCGCCTTCGGCCGCATAGAGCCGCGCCGTCGCTTCCGCGATGCCCGAATTGGCCCCGAGGATGAGCACCCGGGGCTTACCGTCCGCCATTGGCGATTTACTCCCGATTCGCGCTGTTTCGTGCGCCAAGCCATAACCGCGCGGGTGCAAAGATGGCGTTTACGGCCACAATTGGGGGAGGGTGCGACGCCTCGGATGGGTTAGAGGCTCGTCTGCCGTTTCGTTGGCCAGAGCGGGAAACCGGAAAAACCGCAATGTTCCCCGTGCCCACCATGTCCGGTTGACACGCGGCGTCGCTGACTGGGTGAACGCGTCGACCTGGCTCGGGTTGCAGGTTAGCGACAACTTTACTGACCGTCTTTCCGCCCCATTGCTGTCCCGCCCGGGCCACACTGGCCTCCTAGCGTTTCCCCTTATCCGCAGCAAGATCGGGGGCATTCCGATGACTGCCAAACCTACCAAGGCCTTAGAGACTGCAATTGCTATCCCGGCGTCGGCAATTGACGTCGATATGTCGAGCGCGCTTGAGCGCGAAAAGAGCCTGTTCATTGCGCGCAA
>NZ_JAQGJL010000027.1 GCF_028290645.1 Devosia sp.
CCGTAGACCGCTCCAGAATCGAAACTCAAGGCGTGCGTAGGTTCCGGAGAACTCGAGTTCATCTTCAATCGTGTCGAGGATTGAATAGCGATCGTCTCCCTCGCCCGTCTGAATGACGATGACGAGGCGGTCGTTGAGGAGATCGTCGGCAAGTGCGAGCGCGACCTGCTCGGGTGAACGTCCCTTGGGCTCAAGCATGTCCGAGTGGACATGCCACTGCGACTCTTCGAAGCCCAACGCCAGGCGGCCGTCCTCGTATCGCTCGATCCGGAAATGCAGTGCACCGTCCAGGCTGACATGCCGAGCTACCAGCTCCGCCTCAGTCATCAATCCGTCGCGCCCGAGATCGGCGGTACATAAGCCACGTCCAGGTCCCACGGGAAAAATATCCACGTGTCCTGGCTGACCTCGGTGATGAACGTGTCGACCATCTCCCGCCCCTTGGGCTTGGCGTAGACGGTGGCGAAGTGGGCGCCCGGGAGCATGTCGCGCACCACGCGCGCCGTGGCGCCGGTATCCACCAGGTCGTCGACGATCAGGATCTTGCCGCCATTGCGCGCCTTCTCCAGCAGCTCGGGGGCGATCGGCTTCATCACCTTAATGCCGCTCTGATTCTGGTGGTCGTAGCTCTTTACCGCGACGCTCTCGACCACCCGGATGTTGAGCTCGCGTGCGACGATCGCCGCCGGCACCAGTCCGCCGCGGGTGATGGCCACCAGCGCATCGAACGGACCCAGCGCCTGCAGCCGCCAGGCCAGAGCCCGGCTGTCGCGGTGGAACTGGTCCCAGGTCACCGGGAAGGATTTCTGCGTCGACTGGTTCACTTCATTCTCCTGTGCGACTGAGGCCGCCTCGATCCCGATCGCGCCCAAGCGGCGCGGAAAACTCAATAGACGTCGACATCCGTCGGCAGCCCGGCCGCCCGATGCGCCTCGGCCACCATCTCGCGCACCCGGCCGGCCGCCTCGGCGAGCCGGGCCTCGTCGGTCGCGCGCAGCACCAGCTCGGTCATGACGACCGATTGCCCCATCTGCGGGTAGCTGCCCATCTTCACGTCCGGGAACTCTTCCTGCAGCCGCCCGAACGGCCCGCCGATGGTCCCCTCGCCCACCCCGCACCGGATGGTCACCGACTTGACCTTTCGCCCTCCGGTCAGCGTCGGCGCGATCGCCTCCAGCATCGCCAGCATGATCTTGGGCACCCCGGCCATCACATGCACGTTGCCGATCCGGAACCCCGGTGCCGCGCTCACCGAATTGACGATCAGCGAGGCGCCCTCGGGGATCCGCGCCATGCGCAGCCGGGCCTCGTTGACCTCGATGCCGCTCTGCTTCCAGCGCGCCTCGAGCATCGCCCGCGCCTCGTCGTTGATCGGCAGCTTGACGCCGAACGCCTTGGCGATTGCGTCGGCGGTGATGTCATCATGCGTCGGCCCGATGCCGCCGGTGGTGAAGACGTAGGTGTAGCGCGCCCGCACCGCATTCACCGCGGCAATGATCTCGTCCTCGACATCGGAGACCACCCGCACTTCGCGCAGCTCGATCCCGAGCTCGGTGCAGAAATCTGCCGTGGCGCCGATATTCACGTCCTTGGTCCGGCCGGACAGGATTTCATCGCCGATGACGACGAGGGCGGCGGTGACGGTGTCAGGCGATGGCATGGATGCCCCGGCATTTGCGAGGCACAATGCATTGCCTCACCTCGGCCCGAAACGTCAAGCAATCCGGGAGGGCCGACGCGTCGATTGCCACAGCCTTGCCAAATGGAATCGCCCAAGCCAACGCACTTCCATTCAGCTGCCTGAACGCCTATTTTCCTCTCCGGAACGGAGTATCCGATGATCACCTATGTCGACGCCGAGACCAAGAGCCGCCGCACGTCCGGGGTGATCCCCCTACATGGCGAAGCCGGGTTTGCCGGCATGCGCAAGGCCGGCCGGCTGACCGCCGAGGCGCTCGACCTGCTCGTCGCTGCGGTGCAGCCGGGCGTCAGCACGGCGGCGCTCGACCGGCTTGCATACGAGTTTGCGCAGGATCACGGCGCCATCCCGGCGACCCTGTTCTACAAGGGGTACCGCCACTCGATCTGCACCTCGATCAACCACGTCGTCTGCCACGGCATCCCCGAGGAGCGGCCGCTGCGCGAGGGCGACGTCGTCAATATCGACCTGACGCTGATCGTCGACGGCTGGTACGGGGACAGCTCCCGCATGTACCCGGTCGGCGAAATCAGCCGCAAGGCCGAGCGCCTGATCGACGTCACCTACCAGAGCCTCGAGGCCGGTATCGCCGCCGCCCGCCCCGGCCGGACCACCGGTGACATCGGCGCCGCCATCCAGGCGCTTGCCGAAGCCGAGCGCACCAGCGTGGTGCGCGATTTCGTCGGCCACGGCGTCGGCCAGCTGTTCCACGACGAGCCCAACATCATGCATTTCGGCGTCTCCGGCACCGGCGTGCCGCTGAAGCCGGGGATGATCTTCACCATCGAACCGATGATCAACCTCGGCCGCCCGCATGTGAAAATCCTTGCCGACGGCTGGACCGCCGTAACCCGCGACCGGACGCTCTCGGCCCAGGCCGAGCACTCGATCGGCATCACCGAGACCGGCGTCGAGATCTTCACGCTCTCGCCGCGCGGCCTGTTCAACCCCCTCGATGCCCGCCGCTAGCCGATGAGCCAGGGGGAGAAGCCATCGCCGGAGGGACTCGGCGAGGCCGCCGCTCCCCATTATCTCGGCCATCGCGAACGTGCTCGGCAGAAGTTCCTCGCGGTCGGCGCCGATGCGCTCGCCGACTACGAGCTGCTCGAGCTGGTGCTGCAGATCATCATCCCGCGCAAGGACACCAAGCCCATTGCCAAGGAGCTGATCCACAAGTTCGGCTCCTTCTCCGGCGTCTTCGGCGCCCCGCCGGCGCGCCTGGCCGAGGTGAAGGGGCTGGGCGAGGTTTCGACCACCAATCTCAAGATCATCCAGGCGGCGGCCCAGCGCTTCGCCAAGGACCGCATGACGCCCGACCTGCCGATCCTCGGCTCATGGACGGCGCTGATCGACTATTGCCACGCCCAGATGGCGTTCAACAATGTCGAACAGTTCCGCATCCTGTTCCTCGACAAGAAGAACCGCCTGATCGCCGACGAAGTGCAGCAGACCGGCACCGTCGACCACACCCCGGTCTACCCACGCGAAGTGATCAAGCGCACGCTGGAGCTGAGCGCGACGGCGCTGATCCTTGTCCATAATCATCCATCGGGTGACCCGTCCCCGTCTTCCGCCGACGTGCAAATGACCCGGCAGATCAATGACGTGGCCCGGCCGCTTGGAATCACGGTGCACGACCACATCATCATCGGGAAGAGCGGGCATGCGTCGATGAAGGGGCTGAAGCTGATCTAAGACCGTCAGGCCGGTGGCCGTGGACCCCCACCGCCGGTTCAGTCTTCCGCCGGCGCTGCGCTCTTCGCCTTCAGCATACTTCCCCGCACCGCCTTCACCGCCGCCATCACCGTCTTGTTCGCCTTGATCCGCTGCCGCAGCACCTGCCAGCCAAGGTGGCCCTTGGCGGCGACCATGCCCAGCGCCGTCAGCGGCACGTAGTGCTGCCGCACCGGGAGCTTCACGTTGCACCAGTGGCGCTTTTCGTCGGTGAAGCCGGCGCCCATGTCGAAGACCCGATAGCCGGCGTCGAACACGGTCTGCATCACCCGGAGCAGGCACTGCTTTCCGGGCGAGCCGGTCTGGATTGCCGGGTCGTCGCTCATCGAGCTGATGAGGCAGAACTGGCGATCGCCATAGGCGATGTTGTAGCGGATGGCCACGATCTCGCCGTCGAGCCGCAGGACGTGCAGCCGGACGTCGACCCGGGAGTCAGGGGCAAGGGTCGCGTCATAGAACGCCCGCACGCCGGGCTCGGTGAAGGGATCGACTACTCCCATTTCGACAAAGCGCGCAGCCCGCTGGCGGAACATGGTGTCGAGGATCGGCAGGGCCTGGGGACCGCCTCGAACCTCCTCGAAGCCCACCTCGCCCAGCGCCTCCAGCCGCTCCCCCTGCTGGCGATCGTGCTTCCTTCGCGATTTCGAACGCTGCGTGGTGTTGGCCTCATCCCAGCTGGCGAACTGGGCGCGATAGAGCGTCTCGGCTTCGATCGACTCCCCAAGCTCGGCGAAGACATCGACGCCGTCGACGAGCAGCTGCGGCACCGCCTTGAGATAGACCAGGTCCGCCCCCTCGAGCGCCTCTAGCATCACAGACCACAGCGCCGCTCGCTCGACCGGGCCGAGCCGCGCCAGCCTCGCCGCGTCGACCAGCGGGGCGTTGCATCCGACGTGCGGCCCGGGGAACCACGACAGCAGCCGGGCTCCCTTGACGCGGTGCCGCCACAGCGGCAGCAGCGCTACGGCTTCGCCATCCAGTTCGGCGGTCAGGTAGAACTGATCGGCCTCGGCGATGCCGAGCGCTGCGACCCCGGACAGGATGAACGCAGAGCTTTGCCCCGGCGACTCGATCTGGCCGGCTTCGAGGGCCGCCCAGACCGGCGCCACCTCGTCGAGCCGATGCGAGAGCTTCGCTGTCACCACCCCCGTCGAGCGAGGAGGGCGGATAGGCACGACATGTTCGGCATGGGCTTCAACGGCCATCGACGCGTCCTCGTCCAAGGTGCGGCGACTATCGCGGCAGGCGGTGAATCGGCCGTTGACTTCGGCGTGAACCGGCGGAATTCGGCAGCGAGGGTTAAGCCCCGCTTACCCGAACTGCTGCAGAATCGGGAAGGTTTCGAGGAACCAGTAGGAAATGCGGGTGAACTGCCCGGTGAGGAACAGCAGCCCGGTGATCACCAGCAGCCCGCCCATCACCTTCTCGACTGTCCCCAGGTGCTTCTTGAAGCTCGAAAAGAAAGTGAGGAACGGCCCGATCGCGATGCCGGCCAGCAGGAACGGCACCCCGAGCCCGAGCGAATAGAGCCCCAGCAGCGCCGCCCCGTCGAGCGCCGTCTCCTTGCTCGAGGCCACCGCGAGGATAGCCGCCAGCACCGGCCCGATGCACGGCGTCCAGCCGATGGCGAAAGCCAGCCCGAGCAGGAACCCGCCAAATGGCCCGCTCGCGACGCCCGGCCCGTTATGCCGCAGCTGCCGGTCGAGGAAGCCGATGCGATAGACGCCGAGGAAGTGCAGCCCCATCGCAATGATGAACAGCCCGGCCAGCGGCGTCAGCACCGGCAGCGCCTGCCGGAACGCCTGTCCGAACGCCGTGGCGGTGACCCCGAACAGGATGAAGACGATCGAAAACCCGGCGATGAAGAACAGCGAGGTGAACACGCTCTTTCGCCAGATCACCCCGGCGGTAGCGCCATCGTCGCGCAACTGGTCGAAGCTCGCCCCGCTCATGTAGGTGAGGTACGGCGGCACCAGCGGCAGCACACACGGGCTGAGGAAGCTCAGCACCCCTGCCCCGAACACCAGCCAGAACGAAAACCCGTCCATTGCGCCTCCGAATATCGCCGGCAGTCATAACGGGTTGCCGGCGTAAGGCAATGCGACGGGGGGACGCTCGCCCGGTTGTGAAGGGGACAGCAGTCCGAGCCGGAACGTGCTGCCCCCACCCCTAAGAATGGGGAGGGAGACGCAAGCTGAAGCTGCGCGGCCGGGGCCTCCCTCCCCCTGTTGAGGGGGAGGGGTCAGGGGTAAGGGTCGGCACGCACAAGACTTGTGGCGAGCATCCGGTAAGGCTAAGCACCCCGTGTATGCCGTGTCTGTCGGTCGCGACGCGTCAAAATCCGACAAAACCAGCGAGTTGCCATGAACCGCCCCATCCGCATCGCGCCCTCCATCCTCTCCGCCGATTTCACCCGACTCGGCGACGAGATTCGCGCCATCGATGCGGACGGCGCCGACTACATCCATGTCGACGTGATGGACGGCCATTTCGTCCCCAACATCACCATCGGCCCGCTGATCGTCTCCGCCATCCGCCCGCTGACCCGCAAGCTCATCGACGTCCACCTGATGATCGCCCCGGTCGATCCGTTCCTGAGCGCCTTCGCCAAAGCCGGCGCCGACTCGATCACAGTGCACGCCGAGGCCGGGCCACACCTCCACCGCTCGCTCCAGGCCATCCGCGCCGAGGGCAAGCGCGCCGGCGTCGCGATCAATCCGGCCACCCCTGTCTCCGCCATCGAGCATGTCATCGACGATGTCGACCTGATCCTCGTGATGAGCGTCAACCCCGGATTCGGTGGGCAGAAGTTCATAGCCCAAAGCTATGCCAAGTTGCGCCAGGCGCGGGCTTTGATTGGCGGAAGGCCAATTGACCTCGAGGTCGACGGCGGCGTGTCCGTGGACAATGCCAGGGCCCTGGCCGAAGCCGGCGCCGACCTCTTTGTCGCTGGCACATCAGTGTTTTCCGGCAACGACCCAACGAGCTATGCCGGCCGCATCGCGGCCATCCGCAACGCCGCGACGGCGGTTACCGCGTAACGCAACGGTTACGCGAACAAAGAGCTGCAAGCCTATGATCCCGCGCTATTCCCGCCCCGAGATGGTCGCCATCTGGTCGCCCGAAACCCGGTTCAGAATCTGGTTCGAGATCGAAGCCCACGCCACCACCAAGCTGGCGGAACTCGGGGTCGTTCCCAGGCAAGCTGCCGAGATCATCTGGCAGAAGGGCGGCGAAGCCAGCTTCGACATTGATCGCATTGATGAAATCGAGCGCACCACCAAGCACGACCTCATCGCCTTCCTCACCCACGTCGCCGAGATCGTCGGCCCCGAGGCCCGCTTCCTGCACCAGGGCATGACCTCGTCCGACGTGCTCGACACCTGCCTCGCAGTCCAGCTTTCCCGGGCCTCCGACATTCTCCTCGCCGACATTGACCGGGTGCTCACGGCGATCAAGAAGCGGGCCAAGGAGCACAAGTACTCGATCACCATCGGCCGCAGCCACGCCATCCACGCCGAGCCCACCACCTTCGGCATCAAGCTCGCCGAGGCCTATGCCGAATTCTCCCGCAACCGGGCCCGGCTCCTCGCAGCGCGCGAGGAGATCGCCACTTGCGCCATCTCCGGCGCGATCGGTACCTTCGCCAATATCGATCCGCAAGTCGAAGCCTATGTCGCCGAAAAGCTGGGGCTGAAACCCGAGCCGATCTCGACCCAGGTGATCCCGCGCGACCGGCACGCGATGTTCTTCGCCACGCTCGGCGTCATCGCCTCCTCGATCGAGCGCGTCGCCACCGAGATCCGCCATCTGCAGCGCACCGAGGTTCTGGAGGTCGAAGAGTACTTCTCGCCCGGCCAGAAGGGCTCGTCGGCGATGCCGCACAAGCGTAACCCGGTGCTGAGCGAAAACCTCACCGGCCTCGCCCGGCTGGTCCGCGGCATGGTCGTCCCGGCGCTGGAGAACGTGGTGCTCTGGCATGAGCGCGACATCTCGCACTCCTCGGTCGAGCGGATGATTGGCCCTGATGCCACCGTGACGCTGGACTTCGCCCTCAACCGGCTGACCGGGTTGATCGAGAACCTGCTGGTTTATCCCGAGAACATGAAGCGCAACCTCGACCTGCTCGGCGGGCTGCACAATTCGCAGCGCGTGCTACTGGCCCTCACCCAGGCCGGGATGAGCCGCGAGGACTCCTATGCGGCCGTGCAGCGCAACGCCATGCAGGTCTGGCAGGCCCGCGGCGATCGCACCGGCCTCTTCGCCCAGCTGTTGAAGGCCGATCCCGAGGTCTCCGCCCAGCTTTCGGCCTCGGACATCGACGCCATGTTCGATGATTTTTACCACCTGAAGCACGTCGACGCCCTGTTCGAGCGGGTGTTCGGACCGGAGGTCTGACGCGGTGAGGATAGCGGACGTCGATATCCTGATCCTGCCCGGACTCGGCAATTCCGGACCGGGTCACTGGCAGCGCCGCTGGGCCGAGCGCTTCTCGACCGGACGCATCGTCGAGCAGGACGAGTGGGACGACCCGGACGTCCGGGACTGGACCGCGGCGATCGTCGAGGCAGTGGAAGCCGCCAGGCGCCCGGTGGTGCTGGTGGCGCACTCGCTCGCCGTCTCGGCGCTGGTGCATGCCGCACCGCGCTTCCCCGCCGGCAAGGTGAAAGGCGCTTTCCTCGTGTCGCCCCCGGACCACGAACGCCGGAGCTTTCCCAAGGAGGGCCGCAGCTTCGACAACGTGCCGCGCGATCCCCTGCCCTTCCCTTCGCTGCTGGTCGTCTCGAGCAACGACCCCTACATCACCGCCGATCGCGCCGCCGACCTCGCCAGCGCCTGGGGCTCGGAACTGCACTTCGCAGGCGAAGCCGGCCACATCAACGTCGACTCCGGCCACGGCCCGTGGCCGGAGGGGCTGCTGATGTTCACTCGGCTGATGCAGAGGATCTAGTGGGGCGCTTAGCCCTCGTTGAGCACCTGCTCGCGGGCCACGCCGACCAGTTCGGCCATCTTCTGGCGAATCATGTCGTCCGACACCGAGGCGCCCTTGGCCTTGAGGTCGCCGGAGATCTTGCGGAACACGTCCTCGTCGCCGGCTTCCTCGAAGTCGGATGCTACGACCTCGGCGGCATACTGCTTGGCGTGCTCTTCGCTCAGCCCCATGTGCTCGGCGGCCCACAGCCCGAGCAGCCTGTTGCGGCGCGCTTCGGCCTTGAAGCGGAGTTCCGAGTCGTGGGCGAATTTCGCTTCCTGACCCTTTTCGCGATCGCTGAATCCCGACATCTAAGCTCTCCGCATTTCGGCCCGCATCCGGGCGCCCTCGATTGGTTCGGACATAAGCTGGACGGCCGTTCAAATCAACGGGTGGCCGTCGCGGCTTTTGCTCAAGGACGGAAACGGGGCTACCCTGGATTGGATGCGGAGGACGGCGTCTTCTTGCTGGCGCAGGTCTCCGCAAAAGGGTTGCGCAGCCCTTGGCGACCCGGTGAAATAGCTTGCATTGCCGGGCCATTGTGGCGCATGAACGCCGCAATTCCCCACATTGTCCAAGAGGCAGGGCTCCTATGAACCGTCGCCGGAAAATTTATGACGGCAAGGCCAAGACTCTCTATGAAGGTCCGGAGCCCGGGACGCTGATCCAGTACTTCAAGGACGACGCTACCGCCGGCAACGGCGCCAGGCACGAGATCATCGACGGCAAGGGCGTCCTCAACAACCGCATCTCCGAGTACATCTTCTCCAAGCTGAACAGCCTCGGCATCCCGACCCACTTCATCCGCCGCCTCAACATGCGCGAGCAGCTGATCAAGGAAGTCGAGATCATTCCGCTGGAGGTGGTGGTGCGCAACGTCGCGGCCGGTTCGCTCACCAAGCGCCTCGGCCTCGAGCCGGGCACGCAGCTGCCGCGCTCGATCATCGAGTTCTACTACAAGGACGACGCGCTCAACGACCCGATGGTGTCCGAAGAGCACATCACGGCCTTCGGCTGGGCGACGCCGCAGGAACTCGACGACATCATGGCGCTCGCCATTCGCGTCAACGACTTCCTCACCGGACTGTTCATGGGCGTCGGCATCCAGCTCGTCGACTTCAAGATCGAGTGCGGCCGGCTCTATGACG
>NZ_JAQGJL010000086.1 GCF_028290645.1 Devosia sp.
CTCCCGCTCGAACTGATCAGACTGCTGCTGCTGCTTGCCGTCTGGCAGGTGCTGTCGCTGCTGTTCCCTTCGCGCCTGTTCCCCGGTCCCATCGAGGTGGCGATCTATACCGTCGACCTTGCCACCACCGGCAAGCTCCTGCCCGACCTCGGCAAGACCCTGACCCGCGCCGCCGTCGCCTTCATCGTCGCCATGGCGCTCGGCACCGTCATCGGCATCGCGCTGGGCCGTTCGCGCGTCCTCGACCGGCTGTTCTCGACCTGGGTAATCGTCGGCCTCAACGTCCCCGCCATCGTCGTCGCAATCGTGCTCTATATCTGGCTGGGGCTCACCGAGTTCGCGCTGATCCTCGCCGTGGTGCTCAACAAGCTGCCGCTGGTCGTCACCAACATCCGCGAGGGCGTGCGCAGCTTCGATCCGGCCTATGACGATCTCGGCCGCGCCTACCGCATGCCGCTCGACCGCCGGCTGCGGCTGATCTTCATGCCGCAGCTGATGCCCTTCGTCCTCGCCGCCGCCCGCACCGGACTGTCGCTGATCTGGAAGATCGTCCTCGTCTTCGAGGTGCTGGGCTCCGACGGCGGCGTCGGCTTCCGCATCTCGGTGTTCTTCCAGTTCTTCGACATCAAGGGCATCCTCGCCTACACCACCGCCTTCATCCTCGTGGTCTTCGTGTTCGAATACCTGATCCTGAGGCCCATCGAGGCCCGCGTCCTAAGATGGCGGCAGACGCGATGACCACCCTGACCAATGCCGGCCCTCGCCTCGAGATCGCCATCGAGGCCAAGGACTTCGATTCCCTCGCCGAGCCGCTGCTGAGCCGGTTCCAGCTCACCATCGAGCCCTCCTCGGTGGTGGCGCTGGTCGGCCCCAGCGGCGTCGGCAAATCGACCCTCTTACGCATGATCGGCGGCATCGACACCGGGTTCTCGGGCAGCGTCCTCGTCGACGGCGTGCCCGCATCCGAGGCGCCGCCAGCCGGCTTCGTCTTCCAGGATGCCCGGCTCCTCCCCTGGCTGACGGCGCTCGACAACATCCGCGCCGTCCGCCCCGAAACCAGCGAGGCGGAAGCCACGACCATGCTGATGCGCGTCGGGCTCTCGGGCTATGCGCACGCCTATCCGCACGAGCTTTCCGGCGGCATGCAGCGCCGCGTCGCACTGGCCCGCGCCTTCTCGGTCAATCCGCGCCTGCTGCTGCTCGACGAGCCGTTCGTCTCCCTCGACCGCACCCTGGTGCAGGAGATGGAGCAGGTGCTGCTCAGCCTCATCGAAACCAGCCGCCCCACCGTGCTGCTGGTCACCCATCTGCCCGAGGATGCCGCCATGCTCGCCGATCGCGCCCTGGTCCTCGCCGGCCGCCCGGCAAGGATCGTCGCCGACTATCGCTTCGCCGCGCCGCCCGGCCAGCGCCCGCGCATCGAGCGCGAGCACATCGCCAACCAGATCGCGTCGGCGGCCGAGATCCCCGCCAGGGCTGCGACATGACCGGTCCCGTCCTCGCGCTGAACGATGCCCGCAAATCCTACGGCAGCAACGAAGCGCTGAAGGGCGTCTCGCTCGATATCGCACCGGGCGAGATCGTCGGGCTGCTCGGCCCCAACGGCGCCGGCAAGTCCACCCTGTTCCAGATCGCCTCCGGCCTCTTCGCCCCCGATGGCGGCGAAGTCCGCCTGTTCGGCATGAGCTACAGCGACCGGGCGTCGGACATCCTCAAGCGCCTCGGCGTCGTCTTCCAGTCGCGCTCGCTCGATCTCGACATGAGCGTGCGCGCCAACCTCAAGTTCCACGGCAACCTGTTCGGCCTATCCGGCGAGGCGCTGAAGCAGAGGATCGATGACGCGGCCAGGCTGTTCGAGGTCACCGACCTGATCGACAAGCCGGTGCGCACCCTCTCGGGCGGCAACCAGCGCCGCATCGAGATCGTCCGCGCCCTGCTCAACGATCCCGGCCTGCTGCTGATGGACGAGCCCTCCACCGGCCTCGACCCCACGACGCGAAAACTGCTCGGCCGGCATATCCGCGCCGTGCGCGACGAGCGCAACGTCTCGATCCTGTGGGCCACCCACCTCGTCGAGGAAGTCGAGCACGCCGACCGCATCGCGCTCATCGTCGCCGGCCGGATCATCCGCACCGGCACCCCCGCCGAGATCATGGCCGCCGCCGGGACGGACAACCTCACCGACGCCTACATCGCGCTCACCGGCACGAAGCCGGAAGTCGCGCTGGCCGCAGAATGACGAGCGGTCCTATGGTGCGTTTTCGGCCGAACGTGCCGCTACGCCCCCTCTCCCCTGAGGGGAGAGGGCAGCAAGCTAGGAGCGACAGCGACGTAGCGGCGCTAGGGTGAGGGGTTCAGCTTCTCAATCCGCACATATTGAGACGCTTCATCCCGCATCCACCCTCCGGCCACCTTCTCCCCCGAGGGGATAAGGGACGGGCAGCGCGTCCGTCAATCGCTTTAGAGGCTCGCCGCGGCACGCGTCGCGTTAGCCTCCTGCCGCGCCCGATCCGGCACCGGCAGCGCCAGCACGCTGTCGGCTGGCACGTTGAGGCTGTATTCGTTGCGACAGAAATCGGTCAGTTGCCTGAAGATATTGGCATAGCCGGGCAGCGTCATCAGGTGCTTGGGCATGGCGAGGACCATCGAGCGGTCCATGCCGCCGAGCATGTAGGCCCTCAGCTGCGCCCGTACCGAATTGGGCAGGCTCGGCAACAGCGACAGCGGCACATGCGTGGTGGCGAGCCCCTCCGACGCAATCTCCGCCGCCGCGATATAGGTCGTCGCCGAGAAGGCCGACGTCGCGAACGGCAAGTTTGCCCGGTACCAGGCGTCCGACACCGGCCGCATCGGCACATTGGCGCTGATCTCGACATAGCGTGTCAGGGCCGGATCGAGCTGGGCCGGCTTCACGCCCTTCTGCAGCGCCTTCTCGACCATCGCTTCGCCCAGTCGGGCCGGCACCAGCAGCACCATCGGATCGCGGAACAGCAGCGCCGTGGCGAAGGACGAGCGATCCTCGGCCAGCGCCTCGTCGTTGACGATCACGCAGTTGAGCTGGTGGAGACGCAGCTGCTCGACCAGCTCGGTGCTGGTCGTTGCGTAGCTCACCTCGAACTTGGCAAAGCCCTGTTCCTCGCTGGCGATGCGCGCCGCCGCCGACAGGAACCTGCCGCGCAGCGTCGGGCTCAGGCCCACCCTCAGGAACACCCGGCTGTCGACATAGCGCTTCTCGTGCTCGTCGATCGCCTGGTCGAACTTGCGCAGCACGTCGTCGGAGAACTTGAACCAGTATTCGCCCGAGGGCGTGAGGCTGACCGAACCGGTGCGGTTGCGATTGATGAGCTGCGTGCCCAGCCGCTCCTCGAGCTTGGCCAGCTGCTGGCTGATCGACGGTTGGCTGAGTCCGACGCGCCGCGACGCCTTGGTGATCGATCCGGCGATCACCACGGCCCGGAAGATTTGCATCTGCTTGAGCGTGATATCCATGAGAGTCCTGAGTCTGGACGCTCATGTCACCACAATACGATACATTCGATAACCTGATAGAAGGTCTGAGTGACATGGTTGCCCGGCATGTGCAAAGGCCGTCGCCCGACATCAAAAAAGCCCTCCCCGCCGGGGTGGCGGGAAGGGCTGATTCGATTCTTGCCCCGAATGGGCGGGGGGCGGCCGTTACTGCGCGGCGGGCGCCGCGGCGGCATCGGCCGCCGGCGAGAAGGTCGCGAGATAGGCGACGACATTGTCGATATCGGCCTGCTCCTTGAGCCCCGGGAAGGTCATCTTCGTCCCCTTCACGAAGTCCCTGGGCTTGCTGAGGAACTGGTGCAGCGTCTCGGCCGTCCACACCAGCCCGCCCGCGCCGGCATCGATCATCGCCTGGGAGTACTTGAACTCGGGCGCCGTGCCGGCGGTGCGGCCGATCAGCTCGTTGAGTTCCGGCCCGACCTTGTTCTTGGCACCCTCGCCCACTGCGTGGCACGAGGCGCATTTCTTGAACACGTTGGCCCCGGCCGCCGCATCGCCTTCCGCGTAGGCCGCACCAGCGGCCAGCACCGACATCGCCAGACCAAGAGCCAGGACTTTCATTCGCATCTCTCCATACGGCGCCGCACGATCGGCGCTCTGTCACGTTGACCAAATCTCTGCCGGGCAGACGGGCCGCGAGTCAAGCGGCCCCGCGTCGCAGCCTCCGCGCGCCCGGCAGCCCGGAAAACGCTGGCACGCCATTTGCTTACCCTCCCCCGCGTTTGCGGCAGAGAGGACCATGCAAGGCATGGCGGACGGCGGCGCGGGAGCAGCAGGCCGGCCCGTCCCTCCGGTCAGTGCCCCGCGCCCCGCCTGATCCGCCGGATGAGGAAAAACACCAGCAGCACCACGAGGGGCGCCGCCACCGCCAGCATCTCGCCCTTGGAGAACGGCAGCATCTCGTGCAGCCCCTCGAACACATAGCCCAGAATACCCAGCGCGTAGTACGAGATGGCGATGATCGACAGCCCCTCGACCGTGAGCTGCAGCCGGTACTGGCTGCGCCCGGTCTGCGAGATCGCGTCGAGCACCGAGCGGTTCTGCGTCTGGATCGACAGCGTGATTCGCGCGTCGAGCAGCTCGATCGAGCGCTGTACCTTCTGCGTCAGCGCGGCCAGCCGCTTCTCCATCGCCCGGCAGGTGGCGAGCGCCGGCTGCCCCCGGTTGTTGATGAACCGCTCGATGGTGGTGAACTCCCCGATCGCCCGCTCGCGCAGCCGCGACAGCCGCTCCTCCAGCACCTCGCCATAGGCCTGCGTCGCGGCAAAGCGGAAGCTCGTCGCCTCGACCGTGCGGCTGATCTCGACGCTGAGCTTGTGCAGCGCCGCGAGCGACACCTCGTGGTCCTCGACCGTGTCGCCCTCGCCCACCCGCTGCATGATCTCGGCCAGTTGCGCCTCGTAGCTCGACACCCGCCCGCTCAGCTCGCGCGCCAGCGGCAGGCCGATCAGCGCCATGGTGCGATAGGTCTCGATCTCGAGCAGCCGCCGGACGATCACCCCGATCCTGAGCGCGCCGCTCCGCCCCGCCGCCACCTCGAATCGGGTAAACCCGTCCGCGTCGAGATGGAAGTCGGTCGCCGCCTCCGCCCCGTCGTCGAAGATCGACGAGTAGCAGAGGCTGAGCGGGTTGAACCCGCTCAGAGCCGCCGGTGCGATCGCCTCGCTCGGCATCACGTCGATGCGGGTCGCGAATACCAGCAGCAGGTTCTCGTGCAGCTCGAGCCCGATCCCGGCCGGGCGCGCATCCCAGTCGTCCACCGGCCCGGTCCAGGTGAGGGTGGCAAACTCGTTGTGGAGCTCCCACGTCACCTGCCGCCCGTCGCGTGCGAACCCCAGCTGCCGGGCCCAGCCCGGCCCCTCCTGCGCCGCACCCGCCACCTCCGCCATGCCGGCGTGGAGCGCCCTGAGGTCCGCCCCGCCATCGGCGCTCATGAAGGCGAGCCGCCGGATGCGAATCGGCGGCGTCATCGGCAGCACCGGCCGCGCATGCGTCTCCGCATCGATCAGCCGCCGATATTGATGCTCACGCCATTCCGCCACTTGCCGTCACCTCTGAACTGCTCGCCGCCAACCTGACCTTTGCAGCACATCGCAGCAATCGGCACCTTGTCGCGCCGCCCGGGCCGGGACGTTGGCATTTCCAATGCGATTCATAGGCGGAGGCGATCATTGCGGCATGCTAGCGGTTGCCGCACGTGCTCACCGTCCCGGACGAGGGAGCCGACCGGGCGGGAGAACAGTTTTGGCGGATGTGAAAGCTGCGGTCATCGGGCCGCCGATTGAAATGCGCGATTTCGGCCCGGTGCTGCGCTGGCTGATCGTCAACGTGCTGGTGGTGCTCGGGCTCCTCACCCTGTGGCAGCTCGGCTATCTGGCGACGGTCCTCGAATCGGACCACACGCGCATCTCGCTCCTGATCTTCGCGCTGTTCGTCGTCACCAGCCTCCACTGCCTCGTCCAGGCCATCGACATCAGCCGCGAGCTCATCGCGGCGCGCAAGGCCCGGGCCACGATCGAGGCCGGCAGCGCCAGCGGCTTCCGCCTCGCCGGCGACCGCGTCCTCACCGGCGCCGGCGCCGTGCTCGAGCCGGGCCTCCTCACCGGCCATGTGGCGAGCCTCGTGAAGAAAGCCGACATCCGCGGCACCGGCCAGCTCGACCAGACGCTGCTGCTGCGCAACGTCGCCGACCGGCTGCGGGCCCGCGAAAAGATCGGCCTCTTCGTCTCCGAGGGCCTGTTGCGCCTGGCGCTGCTCGGCACCGCCATCGGCTTCATCCTGATGCTGATCCCGATCGCCGGCCTCTCGTCGTTCGACGCCGAGACCCTGCGCGGGGCGCTCGCCGGCATGACTGGCGGCATGGCCGTGGCGCTCAACGTCACCGTCTCCGGCATCGGCACCGCGCTGATCCTAAAATTCCAGTATTTCCAGCTCGACGGCGCCATCGGCGAGCTGTTCTCGATCATCGCCGAAACCAGTGAAATCCACGTCGTCCCCGCGATCGAGCGGAGCCACGATGGACGGGCCTAGCCTCTTTACCGGCAGCGAAAGCGACGACGGCACCTTCGTGCCGTTCACCGACATCCTGTTCAACGCGCTCCTCGGCTTCTCGCTGATGGTGTTCATCGCCTTCGCGCTGATCCGCCCCGACGCCAAGTCGGGCACCATCGACACCAATGCCGAACTGATCATCACCACCACCTGGCCCGACGACATCGACGACGACATCGATACCTATGTGCAGGACCCCACCGGCAATGTCGTCTGGTACCACTCGATGCAGAAGGGTTTCGTCACCCTCGAGCGCGACGACCGCGGCAACTATCTCGACGAGGTGACGGTCAACGGCGTCACCCATCACATCGCGCTCAACCAGGAAACGGTGACGGTGCGCGGCCAGCTGCCCGGCAACTACGCCGTCAACGTCTACAAGTTCACCAGTCCCGGCGCCGCCCCCGTGCCGGTGACGGTCAAGGTCGAAAAGATCAATCCGCGGCTCCGCGTCGTCTACTACGACACCGTGATCCTCGAGCATAAGGGCGACGAAAAGACCGTCGTCCGCTTCACTCTCGACGAAAACGGCAATGTCGGCGGCATCAACACCGTGCCGGTGTCGCTGATCCAGGCGGTGAGCAAGTGAATCCGCTGGTCATCGTCGGCGCCCTCGCGCTGTTCCTCGTCCTCGTCCTGCTGCTGTTGAGCCTCAACCTCACCTCGCTGTGGAAATGGTGGATCAAGGCCGCCGCCATCGTCGTGGCGCTCGGCTCGGTGATCGTCCTCTATTTCACCATGACCGGCCTCATCGGCTGGGCCAGCCCCGGCCAGATGCCGCCGCGCTTCAGCGTACTCGCCACCCGCGTCGTCGAGCCCGATCTCGTCAACGACCTGCCCGGCCGCATCTACCTCTGGGTCGAGGAAGTCGACGACCGCCAGGTCACCATCAGCCCGCCCCGCGCCTTCGAACTGCCCTACGAGATAAGCACCGCCGGCGACGTCGCCACCGCCCAGGAGATGATCGAGGACGGTGGCCGCGTGCTCGGCGCCTTTGGCATCAAGAGCGACGAAGCCCTGCCGCCCCCCGGCGAAGTCCCGCCCGAAGGCGCCGGCGCCACCAGCACCAAGGGCCGCTCCAAGAGCACCGAGCGCGGCGGCGAAGGCGCCGACAAGATCCGCGACTCCGGCGCCATCAGCTTCTCCGCCATGCCCCCGGTCGACCTGCCCAACAAGAACATCGTCTACGTCGACCGCGACCCGCCGGCCGTCACCCCCTAGGCGATCGGGAGGTTGCCTTCTCCCCTTGCGGGAGAAGGTGGCGCGCAGGCCTGGATGAGGGACGAGGAGATCACCCCCTACTCAACCCATCCGCCGCATAGGTCAGCGCATGCTCCACCGCGCGGATTTCCACCACCACCGGCCCCACCACCGGATCGGACTCCCACGCCGCATAGCCGCGCTGCCGCGCCATCTCCGCGAGGTCATTGGCGCGCTGCCCGACGATGCCGGCCGCCGTGCGCGCCTCGGCCAGCGCATCAGCCCGCACCGACTCGGGCGTACTGGGATTGTTGGCGAGCGACTGCAGCCGCTTGGCGTTGATCCGCCACTGCCGCGCGAACTCCTCGGCCCGCCTGAGGCGGAACGAGATCACCGTGTCGCTGAGCCCTGCTTCTGCCATGCATCACCATTGATTCGTGGGTCCGAAGAGTCAATTTGAGCCTTCGAGTTTGATCCCCGGATGGCGAACGCGTGGCCGAAACGGGCGTCCTCACACGAGCGGCTTCAGATCCTGCAGCAGCGTCGGCACCAGTTCACTCACCGTCGGATGCACATGCATGGTGCGGATGATGGTATCGACGCTCACTCCGGCCGCCATCGCCTCGAGCAGCGATTGCATCACCTCGTCACCCTCGATGCCGAGCAGCGCCACCCCGAGGATCTTCCGCGTCCCGGCATCGGCGAACACCTTCATGAACCCCAGATTCTCCGCCCGCTCGTTGGCCCGGCTCACCTTGGTCATCGGCCGCGTCGCCACCAGCGCCGTCCTGCCGGACGCCCGCACCTCCGCCTCGCTCATCCCGGCCCGTCCGAGCGGCGGATCGATATAGAGCGCATAGGCCGGCACCCGGTCGCTCACCCGGCGGTCGGCCCCGTCGAGCAGGTTCTGCGACACGATCTCGAAGTCATTGTACGAGGTGTGGGTGAATGCCCCATGCCCGTTCACGTCGCCCATCGCATAGATATGCGGCTGGCTGGTCCTCAGCCTGTCGTCGACATCGATGTAACCCCTGGCGTTCAACGCCACGCCGGCCTTCTCAAGCTGCAGATCCTCGACATTGGGCACCCGCCCCACCGCCAGCAGCAGATGGCTGCCCGCGATCGGCTCCCGCGAGCCATCCTCCTCGTAGCTGACCGACACCCGGTCGCCGCTCGGCTCTGCCTTGAAGCACGAGGCGCCGGTCACGACGCGAACCCCCTCGCCCTCGATGATCTCCCTGATCGCCTCGGATACGTCCGGGTCCTCCCGCCCGGCGATCCGCTCGCCCTTTTCGAGCACCGTCACCTCGGCGCCGAAGCGGCGATACATCTGCGCGAATTCGAGCCCGATATACGAGCCGCCGACGATCACTAGGTGCTCGGGCAGCACGTCGAGTTCGAGGATGGAGGTATTGGTGAGATGGGGTCCGTCCTTGGCCCAGTCCGGCACCACCGCCCGCGCCCCGGTATTGAGGAAGAACTCCCCGCCCTCGAGTTCCTCGCCATTGACCTCCACGGCATGCG
This sequence comes from Devosia sp., assembly GCF_028290645.1. Classification (GTDB taxonomy): domain Bacteria; phylum Pseudomonadota; class Alphaproteobacteria; order Rhizobiales; family Devosiaceae; genus Devosia_A. The sequence continues at coordinate 9,304 of NZ_JAQGJL010000086.1, forward strand.
GCGAGACGAACGCCGCCGAACCCCGGATCACCGTGAGGTTCTCGGTCGACTCCATCCACCGGTCGAGCCCGTTGCGCGACGCCAGCACGATCTTTTCCTTCCGCGCCCGGATCGCCGCCATATCGACGCTCACCGGCCCGGTCGAAACGCCGAAATCCGCCGCCCGCCGCGCGAGGTACGCGACCCGCGCGCTCGCCACCAGGGTCTTGGTCGGCTGGCAGCCATCGTTGACGCAGGTGCCGCCCATGAACCGGCGCTCGATCAGCGCGGTCTTCCGCCCCCCCCCGGCCAGCCGCGCCGCCAGAAACGGCCCCGCCTGCCCTCCCCCGATGACGATAGCGTCGAACGATCGGCTCATCGCTGCCTCCTGTCTTTGCCGGAGCTTACCCACCCAGGCCGCAGTCGTCTCCCTCCCCTGTGGGGGAGTCGGTTCGCATGCGCCATTGCATGGTTTGGGTCTCAGGGAACCACCCCGTCCCCGCTTCGTTCATGGCTCGCCTGCGGCATCAGGCCTTCCGCCGGCTGCCTCAGTGCTGCTACGGTTCGATGTTTGCAATAGGGTTGGCGCGCCATCCCGGTCGCGCCCTTGAATCGGGGGAATGACAATTGCCCGGCAAATCGAAGGCAACCGACACCGCCGCCGCGGTCAGTGAAGACGCCATCCGCCAGCGCGCCTACTACCTCTGGGAAGCCGACGGCCGCCCGCACGGAAAGCACGACCACTACTGGACCCTCGCCCACCAGGAGGCCGCCAGTGCCTCCGGCAACGGCGCCGCCAAGGCGACCAGGGCCAAGGAGACCAAGCCGGCGAAGCCGAAAGCCGCCAAGGCCGACGCGAGGCCCGCAAGGAAAGCCGCCACCAAGCCCCGCGCGGCGGAGAAGGCGAGATAGCCAGGGCCCGCGGTTGGCTCAAGCCACCGATATTGCAGTCGTCTCCCTCCCCCTTGTTGAGAGGGAGACGAAGGAGCCGGGCATCCCCGCGCCGAAGAACAACCGGCCTTCGCTAGTGCACGTGGTGCTCGCATGACACCGCAGAGTTGAACGGCTCGAGGTTGCCCCTGGGATTGTCCCTGAAGGCCCAGACATGCTGGTCGTAGTGCGGCGTGAAGCCGTGGGCTTCGTCGGCGGCGGTGGCCGGATCATCGGCCATGTGGTCCCATACCCGCCCGGCAAACTCCGGAGGAGCGGAATGTCCAGCCGCTTCCCAGGACTTGAGGAATACCAGGTTTTCCACCCCGACCAGCTCGAGCGAGCCATCCGCCTGCGGCTCGTAGATCAGCACGGCGGGCTTGGACCAGTCGGTATAGGTGCTTTCGCCGTCGACGCGCGGAGCGGTCGCAGTCACCTTGAGCAGCTGGGGACTGAAGTAGTGGATGCCCATGGCCCCATATTCGGTCGGCAGGCCCGCCATATCCGCCGTGAAGCAGTGGTTCGCGGGATCCCGGATGTATCCGTCGGCCAGCGCCACATCGACATCGCGATATTTGTCGGCGGCCGCGCGCACCGCGGCGATCTCCGAGGCCTGGTCGGCCATGGCAGCGCCGACCTGACCCAGAACGCAGGCTGACAGTACAAGGCACGCAAGACCGGCACGACGGATTGATGTCGGGGACATGTTTTCCTCCTCAGACCCGGACGAGTTGACTGGCCCGCAAGAACGAGCACAGCTCCGGCTGAGAAGGTCGGCTGTGCAGGTTCTACACGCCAATCCGGCCAGCCTATGCCCGGGCCGAACGGCAGGTCAACGGTGGATGAACGCACCGGGAGCGCATGCTGACGCGGCTCCCCGGCGACGGATGCCGCCGGAAAGCCGTGATCGCCAGCCGGTTTGGGGGTCAGTCGAGCGCCGCCACCGCGATGATCTCGACCTTCAGCGCCGGATGCGCCAGCCGCGCCTCGATCGCCGCCCGCGCCGGCGGATTTGCCGGGTCGACCCAGGCGTCGTAGACCGAGTTCATCGCCGCGAAATCGGCGATGTTGTTGAGCACCACCTGGCAGAACAGCAGCTTGGACTTGCTCGAGCCCGCATCCGCCAGCAGCTTGTCGATCGCCGCCAGCACTTCGGTGGTCTGCTTCTCGATCGTGCCGTTATAGTCGGTGGCGACCTGCCCCGCGAGATAGACGGTGTTGCCGTGAACCACGGCCTGACTCATGCGTTTGCCGGGCTGGTAACGGGTAATGCTCATCGAAGGCTCCTCGAACAGAAATGACGGCCGCCTGCTTACCCACTGCCGGCAGCGGGCGAAAGCCGAAATCTTCCCCGCGAGGCGTGGGGAAACAGCCCGGCCGGGGTCGCTCTTTGCTCGAATCCCAATAGTGTCGCGACGTGCGCCGGATGACAACCACCGCCGGGTGACCAATTAGGAGCATTCAGCTGGCTCCCCAACGCAGCTATACGAACCAAGCCATTGTGCTGGCAGGATTTTGAGGAGGATCCCCGATGAAGATCACGGACATCAAGTGCGCGGTCATTGCAAGCAGCCCCGTGATCCGGATCACCACCGACGAGGACATTACAGGCTGGAGCCAGATCGAGACGCCCAAGCCCTACATGCAGCCGATCGTCCTGCAGCTGAAGAGCTGGATCGTCGGGCAGGACCCGCGCGACGTCGAGCGCGTCATGCGCCGCATCCGCGTGCGCGGCGGCTTCAAGCCGTTCGGCGCCGCCGTCTCGGCCATCGAGCATGCGCTCTGGGACATCGCCGGCAAGGCCGCGGGCGTCCCGGTCTACCGGCTTCTCGGCGGCAAGGTGCGCGACCAGGTCCGCACCTATCGCACGCTCTACCAGGGTGAACTCCCCGGCGGGGCCGAACACACCCCCGAGGGCTACCGGCGCTGGGCCGAGTACGGCAAGTCGCTCAAGGGCGAATTTACCCTGTTCAAGCTGCCGACCTCGTTCCACTCCTCGATGGTCCGCGACTTCCCGAACTACTTCTACGGCGAGGTGCAGACCGATGCGCCCTATCCGTACCCGCACAAGGGCCTGATGACCAAGGAGGGTTTCGACCACCTCGTCGCCTGCGTCACCGCGGCGCGCGAGACCCTTGGTGCCGGCTACAACACCGCGGTCGACGCCGGCCCCGGCTTCATGCCCATCGACGCGCTGCGCTTCGCCAAGGCGGTCGAAGGCCTGCACCTGATGTGGGTCGAGGACATGATCACCGGCGACTATTCGCCCTATGTCAACCCCGACGTCTATCGCGAGGTGACGCGCTCGACGACCACGCCGATCCACACCGGCGAGCAGATCTACCTCCGCCAGAACTACAAGGCGCTGATCGAGAGCCATGCCGTCAACGTCATTGGTCCCGACCCCTGCGACGTCGGCGGCATCGCCGAGCTCAAGTGGATCGCCGAGCATGCGGACCTGCACGGCATCGCCGTTGCCCCGCACGGCACCGCCAACGGCATCATCGGCCTCGCCGCCCTGATCCAGATGAGCGCCACCCTCCCCGACAACTTCATCGCCTTCGAATACCCGGCCCGGTTCGAGCCGTTCTGGTACGACATCACCGAGGGTTTTGAGGGCATGCCGGTGAAGGGCGGCCTGATCGACGTGCCGGACCGCCCCGGCATGGGCGTCAACCTCCTCCCCAAGGAAGCAAAGAAGTACCTCTCCGAAGGCGACGCCGACTTCTTCGACTGATCGCTGCCGCGCTGTCCCCTGAGGGCGAGTGATTGCACATTGCGCGTTGGCCGGTGCGAGCCGACCCCCACCCCTGCCCCCTCCCCCTACTGGGGAGGGAGACCAAAACATCGGCCATAGTGTGAGGGTCTCCCTCCCCAGTAGGGGGAGGGGACAGGGGTGGGGGTCCACAGCCACCGGACATCAAGTTGGCGGCCACTTGACCCGGCCCTTGGGGCTGCCCCGATAGCTACCGGGGTCAGCCACAAGAGGTGATTCGTGAGCCCTTCCGCCCAGTTCCTCAACCCGTCCGAAGCCGCAAGGCGCCTCGGCGTCTCCGCCAAGGCCCTGCGCCTCTACGAGCAGCGTGGCCTCGTCGACCCCACCCGCTCCGCCGCCGGATGGCGCGCTTACGGCCCAGCCGAGATGGCCCGCGCCACCGAGATCGTCGCGCTGCGCGCCCTCGGCCTCAGCCTCGCTGAGGTGGCCCGCGTCCTCGGCGGCGACCCCCAGAACCTCGAGCCCGCCCTTGCCGCGCATCAGGCGAGCCTCGAAACCCGCATGCACGACCTCGCTGCCACGATCGAAAAACTCCACCGCCTCCGCGCCGACCTCGCCCGCGGCAAACCGCCCGCCGCCGGTGAACTGGCCGGCCTCCTCGCACCGACCGCCGAACTGAGCGTCGCCTTCGACCTCCCCTGGCCCTGGGGCGGCGAGCGCTTCGAGTTCCGCGACATCCGCCCGCTGAACTACATCATCGGCCCGCTCGGCAGTGGCAAGACCCGCCTCGCCATGCGCCTTGCCGAAACCCTTCCCGGCGCCGCTTTCCTCGGCCTCGACCGCACCGCCGACGAGGCGCAACTGGCCGCCGACGCGGGCCTCAAATCCCGCGTCCACAAGACCCTCGACTGGCTCATCGGCGACGGCGCCACCGCCTCGCCCGCCCTCATCGCGCTCCTCGCCGGCCTCGAAGCCGAAGCTCCCGCCGTCCTCGTCGTCGACATGGTGGAACAGGGCCTCGACCACGCCACCCAGGAGGCCCTGATCGCCCACCTGCGCCAGCGCGGCCCCAACGCCAGGCCGCTCTTCCTGATGACCCGCTCCTCCGCCATCCTCGACCTTTCCGCCGTCGGCCCCGGCGAGGCGATCATCCTCTGCCCGGCCAACCACAGCCCGCCGACCCGCGTCGCCCCCTATGCCGGCGCCCCCGGCTACGAAGCCGTCGCCACCTGCCTCGCCTCCCCCGAGGTCCGCGCCCGCACCGAGGGGGTCATCGCCTTGCGGCCGGCGGGGGCGTGAGCCCCTTCCTGTGCCGATCCTGAGCGAGGCATTCAGCCACGGTTCACCGCGCCGGTCCTAGTTCCCCGCCCCGACAAAAACCTCCACGGAGTTTCGGGAATGGACAAACGCTTTCCGCTTGAAGATCAGATCGAGATGCTGGCCTCGAGCCTCAGGGGCCGGGTGATTTCGCCGCGCCAGGCCGACTACGACGCCGTGCGCACCGTGGCGCTGGGCAATTTCGCCCGCCGGCCGGCGGCGGTGATCCGGGTGGCCAATGCCGCCGACGTCGCCGCCGTGCTCAACTTCGCCCAGGCCACCGGCCTCGAAGTCGCGGTCCGCAGCGGCGGCCACAGCGTATCGGGCCACAGCGGCTCGGATGGCGGCCTCGTCATCGACCTGCGCGACCTCAACGCCATCGAGATCGACCGCGACGCCTCGACCGCCTGGGCCGGCACCGGCCTCACCGCCGGCGAAGTGACCGCCGCGGTCGAACGTGAGAAGCTGATCGTCGGCTTCGGCGATTCCGCCACCGTCGGCATCGGTGGCATCACCCTGGGCGGCGGCATCGGCTACCTGATCCGCAAGCACGGCCTCACCATCGACTCGCTGCTCGCCGCCGAGATCGTGACCGCTTCGGGCGACATCCTCATCGCCGACGACACCCATCACCCCGACCTGTTCTGGGCGCTGCGCGGCGGCGGCGGCAATTTCGGCGTGGTGACCCGCTTCAAGTACCGGCTGCACCCGCTGCCGCATTTCACCGGCGGCCCGCTGGTGCTCCCGGCCACCCCGGAAACCCTGGCCGGCTTCGTCGCGGCGGCCGAGGCAGCGCCCGAGGACCTCTCGACCATCGCCATGGTCATGCCGGCCCCGCCGCTGCCCTTCCTGCCCCCCGAGGTCCACGGCAGGATCGTGCTCATCGGCATGATGGCCTTTGCCGGCGAGCCGGAAGCGGCCAGCCGCGCCCTCGCCCCGTTCCGCGCGCTCGCCACGCCCGTGGCCGACCTCGTGGGTCCCGCGCCCTATAGCAGCATGTACCTGCCCGAAGACCCCGACGCCCGTCCGGCCGTCTCCATCCGCACCCTGTTCATGGACCGGTTCGGCCTCGAGGAGGCCCGGACGGCGCTCGATTTCCTCGAGCGGTCGGACGCACCCATGAAGATGGCCCAGCTCCGCGTCCTTGGCGGCGCCTCGGCGCGCGTCCCGGCCGGCGCGACGGCCTTCGCCCACCGCCAAAGCCGCATCATGGGGGCCTTCCTCGCCATGTATGGCGGCCCCGACGAAACCCCCGCCCATGACCGCTGGGCCACCGAGGCCGTCGCCGCCCTCCGGCAGGACGATACCGGCGCCTATGTCAACTTCCTAGCCAACGAGGGCAAGGAGCGCCTCCGCGCCGCCTATCCGGGCGCGACCTGGGACCGGCTGCGCCGCGTCAAGGGGCAATACGATCCGGAAAACCTCTTCCGGCTCAACCAGAACATCCCGCCCGCCTGAGCGGACCGGACTGATGCCGGCGGCGAATATGCGCCGCCGGACTGGCGTCATGCTCCAGTCTTCTCGCTGTCAACACAATTGGAGGTGTCAGGCCGCCCCGAGCGATACAATTGACCTCAATAGCCTGCCGGGATATGCTGAATTTCTCTTTGGGGGCACCGACATCGCGCAATCAAGCGAAAGACGTGATCATGCAACACCTTGCACGAAGAGAGTTCATCCTAAGCAGCGCGGCCCTCACTGCGATGGCGGTACTGCATTCGCGTCCGGCATATGCTTATCCCACCCGGGCCGGAGAGACGGTTGTTCCTTGGCTCGACCAGCCGACGGAGAACCCCGATCCCGTGGGCATCCAGCAGCAGCTGGTATGGGAGAACCTCGACAGCTGGATCACCCCCAACGACCGGTTCTTCTCGATCTCGCATTTCAACCGGCCGACCATCGATCCGACCACCTGGAAGCTCAACGTCGACGGCCTCGTCCGCACGCCGCTCACCATGGGGATCGAGGACCTCAAGGCCCGCCCGCGGCAGGAGGTCGCCTTCACCGTCGAGTGCTCGGGCAACCACGGGTTACCGTTCTTCACCGGCGGCATCGGTAACGCCAGGTGGGCGGGGACGCCGCTCGCCCCCATCCTCAAGGAGGCGGGTATCCTCGAGGGCGGCATAGAGGTGATCTTCTGGGGCACCGATGCCGGCGAGATGGACGTCCGGGATCAGAAGATCGTCCAGAACTTCGCCCGCAGCATGTCGATCGAAGACGCCATGAGCCCCGACAACATCCTCGCCTACGAGATGAACGGCGAGACGCTGCCCGAGGCCAATGGCTTCCCGCTGCGCCTGATCGCGCCCGGCTGGTACGGCATCGCCAACGCCAAATGGCTGAAGCGCATCGAGATCCGCGACCGCCGCCTCGAGAGCCTGTTGATGGGGCGCGACTACGTCACCCTGCGCCAGGAGGAGCACAATGGCGAGCCGGTCTGGGTCGAGACCTCGGTCGGTCGCGCCCGGCTCAAATCCGCCCCGGCCCGCGTGATGCAGCTTGGCTCGAACTACCGCATCATCGGCGCCGCCTGGGGCGCCCCGATCGATCGCGTCGAGGTGCAGATCGACGACGGCGAATGGATGCCCGCCACCATCGACCATTCCGAGGAGGCCGACTACGCCTGGAAGCTGTGGTCGATCGACTGGCCCGACCCCACGCCCGGGGAGCACACGGTAACCTCGCGGGCCTTCGACACCTCCGGCGCGATGCAGCCGGCGATGGACGACCCGGTGATCGCCGGCAAGGTGACCTACTGGGAAAGCAACGGACAGGTGACGCGCATCGTCGTCCTCAGCTGAGGCGTCCCCCGCGTCGCAACAGGCCATGGAGCGGACGGCGGGCCCCCGGATCGGGGCTTGCAGTCTCCCTTGGCTAGAGGGGCATCAACCCCCGGCCCCACAGCCATAGTCCCGCCAGCAGCATCGAGAGCAGCGTGATGGCGACGCCGGCCTTGGCGTGGTCGCCGAATGTCAGCCGCACCCCCGCTGCCGAGGCCCGCTCGGCGACGATCAGGTTGGCGAGGCTCCCAACGAGAAACAGGTTGCCCGCGAGAGTGGAAAAGATCGCGAGCCCGACCAGCGCGCCACGGGGTAGGTCCGGCCAGACCGTCAGCAGCATCACCACCGCCGGCACATTGCCGATGGTGTTGCTGAGTACGAGCGAAACCGGCGCCAGCACCGAAATGCGCTCGGGCAAGAGGCCATGGCTGCCGAGTATCTGCGCCGCCTCGGCGGCCAGCCCGGTTCGTGCCAGCGCGGCGTTGGTGATGAACAGCGCCGCGAACAGGATCAGCAGCGGCAGGTCGATCTCGCCGAGCAGCCGGCGGCTCGGCACGGTGCGGCTGATCATCAGCGGGGCCGCCACCAGCAGCGCCGATATCTCGCGCGGCAGCGGGGTCGTGAACAGCACCAGGAGCACCACGAGGCCCACGCCCGCCACCCCGACCTGCCGGCCGTTGAAGCCGGCAGTAACGGCGGGTGCCTCCGCCACCGGGGCGCAAAGGCTCGCGCGCCACACCCAGGCGATGCACCCGAAGGTGACGATCAGCGCCGCCACCGTCGGCACGATCGCGTCCGAAACATACGACCAGAACCCGAGCCTGCCGGCCTGCCCGATCAGGATGTTCTGCGGGTTGCCGATGAGCGTCGCCGCCGATCCCGCGTTGGCGGCCGCGGCGAGGCCGAAGAGGAACGGCCGCGGATCCAGCTTTCGCGCCGCGAGGCCGGTGCAGAGCAGCGGGGTGATCGCGAACACCACGATATCGTTGACAAGGACCGCCGAGAGCCCGCCGCCGATGGCGATGATCATCGCAAGCAGCCGCATCGGCCGCCCCGCCTGGCCCGCGATCCAGGCGGCGATCGCCTCGTAAAAGCCGCTGGCGCCGATCCGGGCAGAGATCAGCATCAGCCCCGCCAGCAGCAGCAGCGTCGGAAAGTCCACCGCTCCGGCCAGCGCCTCTGCCGGCACCGCCCCGACGGCCGCCAGGACGATCGCGACGATCATGGCAATGCCGGTGCGGTCGAGCCGCAGGCCGGGAATGCGTCCCAGCGCCATCCCGATATAGGTGAGCGCAAACAGCGCGGTGACGAAATATGTCATGGGCTCGCAGCGGCTTCCGCCCGTCAGGGGCTCTCCCCATCCCGCCGGCCTGGGGCACCACCCAAGCTCGCGCCGGCGGTGAACCCGCCGCCGGCGCACCGGGATTGGAACAGTCGGCTGCTCCTACGCGGCTGTTTTGATGCTGCCATGCGGGTCGATGACATACTTCACCGGCGCACCCGCGTCGAACTTCCGATAGGCCTCGGGCACCTCGTCGAGCGAGATGAACTGGGTGTTGAGCAGCGGCGTCAGGTACGGCATCCGGTCCTGCAGGATCGCCATCATCAGCTCCCGATGATAGTGCATCACGGGACACTGGCCCGCCGTGAGGTGGGGTGATTTTATCCAGGCCTGACCGATGGCGAGGGCATATTTTCCCTGTTTCTCGGCTTCGTTCCGGGCCTCAGGGTCGCCCCGCGCATAGATGCCGGGGATCCCCATGCCACCATTGGCGCGAACGACCTGGAACAGCGTATTGAGCACCGCGGTCGGCTCCTCGGGAGCATCGGGGCCCTGGCCATGGCACTCCCAGCCAACCGCATCGACCCCGGCATCCACCTCCCGCACGCCGAGGATCGCCTCGATCTGGTCCGCCACCGGATCCAGCTTCGACGTATCGACGGTCTGGTAGCCCGCCTTCTTCACCAGCGCGAGGCGCTCCTGGTTGCTGTCGCCCACGATGATTGCCGAAGCGCCCAGCAGGTGCGCCGAGGCGGCGGCGCACCGCCCGACGGGGCCCGCCCCCGCGATGTAGACGGTCGAACCGGGCCGCACCCCCGCGGTGTAGCAGCCGTGAAAGCCGGTCGGAAGAATGTCGGAGAGCAACGTCAGGTCGCGTATCTTTTCCATGGCCTGGTCCTTGTCCGGAAAGGCCAGCAGCTGGAAGTCCGCCCATGGCACCATCATGTACTCGGCCTGCCCACCCTGCCAGCCGCCAAGGTTGAAGCCATAGGCTGCGCAGTCCATCTCGTCATTGGCGTTCATGCAGGTGTCGGTATGTCCTTCCTTGCAGTTCCGGCACTTGCCGCACGAAACGTTGAAGGGCACCGACACCAGGTCGCCCTTCTTGATGAACTCGACATGCGAGCCGACCTCGACCACTTCACCGGTGTTCTCATGCCCGAGGATCGTGCCGCTGGGGGCAGGAAAGCGGCCGCGATAGATATGCAGGTCGCTGCCGCAGATATTGGTCGCCACGAGCTTGACGATGACGCCGTGCTCGCACTTCTGCCCCTTGGGGCCAACCAGCTTCGGATAATCGTAGCTTTTCACCTCGACCTTGCGAGGCCCCATGAACGTAACCGCGCGATTGCCAGCCATGACATTCTCCTCTTGGTGCTCGTATTCCGATCGCGCGCGTTCCCCACTTGGCCAAACCCGGTTTGGTCAACTGCTGAACGGCGGAACGATCGCTCGGAGTTGCATCGATCTTGCCGCGCAAAGCGGCATCCGGGAGGCTAGTCGGCCACCGAAATCGCCTAACTGACATGTATCAATTCCGGCAAACTCTCGCGGTCGGGCCCCTGCCGGTTGCTGGCCGGCCCTGGCCCCCTTGCCGCCGCTTGCGGCGAACGGCCCCCAAGCCCGGCGTGTCGCATCGCCGCGGGCCGCAGCAATCCCAAGCGATTCTCGGCAATGGCGAGCGAGCCCTCGGCAACAGGCTGCGCCATGCTCCCGGTCACTACCCAACCTCCTCGGTTCATTCACGGGAGTAGCCAAATGCGACGAGCCAGAGCAGCAGCGGCAGCGCCCAGCCGGATCGGCCTCGCCATCGCGATCGGCAGCCTCGGCCTCGGCCTGGCGCTGGTCTTCGCCGCCACCCAGCCGGCGCATGCCAGGGAACTGCGAGTCGGCGTGCTCGACTGCATCGCGGGCCCCGGCGGCGGCATCATCGTGATGACGACGGAGTCGCTGACCTGCACCTTTCATCCCACCAACGGGGTGTCCCAGACCTATATCGGCACGGTGAAGAAGTTCGGCCTCGATATCGGCATCACCGGCGGCACGGTCATCGCCTGGGCGGTGCTCGCCGACCAGGACAACTACGATCCCCAGGCGCTGGCCGGCAACTATGTCGGCGTATCGGCAGACGCCTCGATCGGACTTGGCGCCGGCGCCAATGCACTGCTCGGGGGCTCCAGCCGGTCCTTCGTGCTGCAGCCGATCAGCGTTCAGGGTGAGGTCGGCGTCGATATCGCTCTCGGCATCACCGACATGGATTTGGTTCGGGCCTAGCCATCCGGCCCATTGGAACGCGGCCTCCGTCGAACGCCCCACCCCCTGAGTCTCGACGGCTGCCGACGTGTCTCCCCCGCTCAACCGTGGGAGACCTCCCCCCGCGGGGAAAGAGCGTCCGGGCAGGGCAGCTTCGCCCTGAGCCACCCCTGCCCGGCGCTCAACTCGCACCCGTTCTCCAATCACCCATAAGACGGAAGCGCCATGGACAGTATAGTATATCAACATCATCGTCGCGATCCCGCCGCTTTGGCGCGCTGTTCTGTAACCTGAAACGGCATGGAAGTAGAAACCAAGGTATGCGGCCATAACCTGAACACTCTATAGCGCCGTACCTACGAGCAATATTCTGCGTCCGCAATTTCGCATTAGCTGTCAGGGACGACGAAGCACTGGGCTTGGTCGCACCATGAATAGGAGAAAACTAATGCAGCTGAACCAGCTCCCGACGGTCGCGAAGCTTGCCCTCGCCACCGCCGCCGCTCTTGTCACCCTGTTGCCGCTGGCCGCGCTGGCCGAAGGCGAGGCACGCGCCAGCGGCGGCCCGTCGCTCCACTACGGTCCCGGACTTGACTGGCCGACCAAGGGCGTGCCGCTCACCAACGGCCGGTATTACTCGGTGCTGGAATGCACCACCCCCAATGAATCCTGGTGCAAGATCGTCGGCAACCAGGGCGAAGTGGGCTGGGTCGACGCAGGCTATCTCGTCGGCTCCCCGGCCAAGCTGGATTCGAGGGTGTACGGCCTGAACCGCCGCGATTTCTTCGACCCCTACCGTTAAGCGCAGCCAGAGCGGCTGGCCACAATCCCTCCCTCGGGGGATTGCCGCAGCACCAGCGGGATCGGACGGGAAACGCCCGAACCCAAACGACCAACCCCGACGAAGACTGCGCCGCCACCCGCACCCGCCCGGTGGGGCGCAATTTCAGCCTGGCGGCCGGATCGCGCGAATTCCCCGCCCTCCGTCGCCAGTCCCTCCCGGCCTCCAGGCGCCCCACCTGCGAGCCCGAACGAACGAAAGGTTACCCCAAATGGCGAAGATTCTCTGCGTCCTCTACCCCGACCCGGTGGACGGCTTCCCCCAGACCTACGCCCGCGACGATCTGCCCAGGATCGAGCGCTATCCCGACGGCCAGACGCTGCCGACCCCCAAAGCCATCGACTTCCGGCCCGGTGACCTGCTGGGCAGCGTCTCGGGCGAACTCGGGCTCAGGAAATTCCTCGAAAGCAAGGGCCATAAGCTGGTCGTCACCTCCGACAAGGACGGTCCCAACTCCGAATTCGAGCGCGAGCTGGTCGACGCCGATGTCGTCATCTCGCAGCCCTTCTGGCCCGGCTACCTCACCGCCGAGCGCATCGCCAAGGCGAAGAACCTGAAGCTCGCCATCACCGCCGGCATCGGCTCCGACCATGTCGACCTCGAGGCCGCGAGCGCCCACGACATCACCGTGGCGGAAGTCACCTTCTCCAACTCGATCAGCGTCGCCGAGCATGTGGTGATGATGGTGCTGGGGCTGGTCCGCAACTACATCCCGTCGCATGACTGGGTGAAGCAGGGCGGCTGGAACATCGCCGATTGCGCCGTCCGCGAATACGACGTCGAAGGCATGCATTTCGGCGCCGTCGCCGCCGGCCGGATCGGGCTAGCGGTACTGCGCCGGCTGAAACCCTTCGACATGAAGCTGCACTACACCCAGCGCCACCGCCTGCCCGATGCGACGGAAAAGGAACTGAACCTCATCTGGCACACCCGGGTCGAGGACATGCTGCCGCTCTGCGATGTGGTGAGCCTCCACGTCCCGCTCTATCCCGAGACCGAAGGCATGTTCGACGACAAGCTGCTGTCGACCATGAAGCGCGGCGCCTATCTCATCAACACCGCCCGCGGCCGGCTCGCCGACCGTGACGCCATCGTCCGCGCGCTCGAGAGCGGCCGCCTCGCCGGCTATGCCGGCGACGTCTGGTTCCCGCAGCCGGCTCCCGCCGACCATCCGTGGCGCACCATGCCGCACGAGGGCATGACCCCGCACATCTCGGGCACCTCGCTCTCGGCCCAGGCCCGCTACGCCGCCGGCACCCGCGAGATCCTCGAGAACTGGCTCGAGGGCAGCGCCATCCGCGACGAGTACCTGATCGTCGATGGCGGCAAGCTCGCCGGCACCGGGGCGAAGTCCTATGGCGTCGGCGACGCCACCCACGGCATCGCCGCCCACTGACCGGCATCGGCAATGGCGGCGTGGCGCCGGCCACGCCGCCCAACCGGCCACCCAATATCCCTCCCCCACTTGGGGAGGGAGTTCGTGTTTGCCGCGACGCCCAGCAGCCGCGGCCCGGCATCAACCTGTGGAGACCATCATGAGCGACCTGGTCGTTATCGAATTTCCCTCCGAAGCAAGGGCCGAAGAGGTCCGGCACATGCTGCTCGACATGCAGCAGGAATACCTCATCGAGCTCGGCGACGCGCTGATCGCCACCCGCCAGCCGAACGGGCGGATCAAGCTGAACCAACTCTACCATCCCGAGCTCACCAGCGCCGCCTATGGCGGGCTGTGGGGCCTGATCCTGGGCGCCATTTTCTTCCTGCCGATCATCGGCGCCGCCTTCGGGGTGGCCTATGGAGCGCTGATCGGCGCGCTGAGCGATGTCGGCATCAATGACCGGTTCGCGCGGGAGGTTGCCGACACCATCGACTCGGGCAACGCTGCGCTGTTCCTGCTGATCCGCAAGATGACCACCGACAAGGTGCTCGAGGACCTGAAGGGCGTGGGCGGCAAGGTTCTGCGCACCTCGTTCGACCACAGCCAGGAAGACGCGCTGCGCGCTGCCCTCGCCGCCGCCACCGCGGCCCAGTCCGACACCGTCCCCCCCGACCCGGTCCAGCCCCCGCCCCCGCCCCCGGTGCAACCCGGACCGAACGGCCCGGTCTGAACTGTTTCGGCACCGTCCCCGATGGCGCCGGGACCTCATTGCAAAAAGCGGCGCGGACCGGCGCCGGGGTGCGGCGTCGGTCCGCGATGAGCGGCAGGCACCGGCGCGCTATTCGGCGGGCGCGGTGCCGAGGCTGGCTGGCTGCCGCCCCTTGTGGAGGCGGTTGCCGGCATACACCACGCCCGCCAGCAGCAGTGCGCAGACCGCCGAGGTTTCGAGCGTCCCCAGCTCCAGCCCGCCGCGGGCGTGCTCCTTGACGAGGAAGTTGCCGAAGGTCGCGCCGAACGGCCGGGTGAAGATGAAGGCCGCCCAGAACAGCAGCACGGCGTTGACCCTGGTGAAATAGTGCAGGGCCAGCACCACGCCGATGATCCCGACGCAGACCAGCGCGCCCTGTACGAAGCTCATGCCGATCGGGTCGATCAGCGCATCGCCGAAGGCCGTCCCGAGGCTGTTCGAGAAGATCACAGCGACCCAGAACCAGAGTTCGCTTTCCTTGTCGGCAATCGGCTCGACGCTGATCGAGCGCTTGCGGACGTACCATACGGCCAGGGTCAGCAGCAGTCCGGCAAACAGCACGCTCGAGCCCAGCACGTAGCCGAAGCCGAAGGTGCGGTCCATCATGTCGGAGATTTCCGTGCCGGCGGTGGTCGTGGCGACGATCGCGGCCCAGAACAGGGCGGGATGGTATTTCTCCGTGCGGATCTGCCCGGCGAGCACCGCGATCAGCACCGCGACGGTGACGAAGAAACCGGTGACGTAGCCCAGACCCAGGGTCTGGGCGATGAAGTCGCCAAAGGTCTCGCCCAGCGTCGTGGCGATGATCTTGCCGATCCAGAAGGCAAGGGTGATCTCGGCGATCTTGTTGATGGTCGGACTGTCGAATCCATCGACGGTTTTGGTGTCTGGCATTTTCAGTCTCGGTGAAGGGGTGCAGGCATGGCTTCGCCGGCGCTTCACCGTCCTTTGCATTGCGGGGGTGGAAGTCTCGGAACTGTCAGGGGACTCAGGCAGACCCCTGGTTCAGTACGGCGACGGGCCGGCTCGGTTCGGGCAGGCAGGTCGCTTGGTCATTCTCCGTGCGGCAGAGATCATCGATCTCGGAAGGACAAGCATACTGACCCAATTTACAGGTGCTTTGCTGGTTTCATACAGATCGGTAAACCACCGCCGTCCCCCGCAAGGCGGCCCATCCGCGGCTATTCCCGCAAGGCCAGCTCAATCCCGGCAATCGCCGGGAAGCGGTCGCCGGACGATGGATGAATCTTCACACAACCGCTCTCCGGCACCTGCGCCGCGCATCGGCATGGAAGGGAAGATACCCATGTTCACCTCACGCCGCTCGGGCGCCCGGTTTGCCGACCGGCCCGAAGACTTCGTCAACCTCGGTATCGAGCCCGACCGCATCCAGCCCTTCGAGGACGGCATGCGCACCAAGGGCGGACCCGGCGGCTACGAGTGGTGGTATTTCGATTCCCACTTGAGCGACGGCTCGTCGCTGGTGATCGTCTTCTACACCAAGGAGATGATGAATCCGGGCGGGCCATTGGCGCCGCTCGTCACCCTGCAGCTCGACCGGCCCGGCCGGGCCCCGGTCTTTCTCGAGGCGCGGGTTCCCCCGGCTGAATTTTCGGCGAGCCGGGATCGCTGCGATGTCCGGATCGGCCAGAACACCTTCCGCGGCGACCTGCACGACTATCAGATCCATTTCTCGCATGGCGGGGTGAACGTCGACGTCCGGCTGACCGGTCAGGTCCCGGCATGGCGGCCGACCACGGGCCACCTGTATTTCGGCGACGACGACGAGCACGTCTTCGCCTGGCTGCCCTCCGTGCCGCAGGGCACGGTGTCCGTGGACCTCGGCATCGACGGCAAGCAGGAGCATCTCGAAGGCATCGGCTACCACGACCACAACTGGGGCGACGTGCCGATGCCCAGGCTTATCAACCACTGGTACTGGGGGCGGGCGCAGGCCGGCCCCTACTCGATCGTCGCCAGCTACATCTTCGCCGAGAAGGCCTATGGCAGCGCCGAGCTGCCGATCTTCATGCTGGCCAAGGACGGCAGGATCATCGCCGATGACCAGCGCCGGGTGCGGTTCCACCTCGCCGACGAGCACCTCGACGACAAGAGCGGCAAGCCGGTCGCC
The DNA here is from genome assembly GCF_028290645.1 of Devosia sp. Lineage (GTDB taxonomy): Bacteria > Pseudomonadota > Alphaproteobacteria > Rhizobiales > Devosiaceae > Devosia_A. The sequence continues at coordinate 25,659 of NZ_JAQGJL010000086.1, forward strand.
AACGTCGTCGTCTATGAGTACCAGGACGGGCCGGAGCGCTTCCGCGTCAGCTACCGCCGCGCCCAGACCATCGTCGACGCCCAGCTCATCGACCGGGTAAGCGGGATGAAGCACCTCCTCGCACGGCTGATGGGCTTCGACGGCGCCTACCTGCGCTTCACCGGCAAGGTACAGCTCGAGCGCTTCGTCGACGGCCAGCTCGTCGAGGACTTCAGCGATCCGGGCATCTGGGAGATGATGTATTTCGGGCACGTCTACCACTAGCGCCCTGGGTGGTGGCGCTATGCTCGAAAGGCCGGATCAAGGGTGGGGGTCCACAGCCACCAGCGGCAATAGCCAGCCCTCTCCCCTGAGGGGAGAGGGCAGCAAAGCTAGGAGCGAAGCGACGTAGCGGAGCTAGGGTGA
>NZ_JAQGJL010000101.1 GCF_028290645.1 Devosia sp.
TCGTAGAGCGTGGGGCGGATCAGGTCGTTCATCGCCGCATCGACGATGACGAAGGTCTTCGCACCTTCCTTCACGAACTCGACCTTGGTGACGAGGATGCCGGCATTGCCGACGATCAGCCTGCCCGGCTCAAGCACCAGCGCCACGCCGAGCGGCCCAATATGCTTCCGCACGATTTGGGCATAGGCGGTGGGCGCCGGGGGGGCTTCCTCGTCGTGATGGTAGGGGATGCCGAGCCCGCCGCCGACATCGGCGTGGCGGATGTCGTGCCCGGCGGCCTTCAAATCGCGCACCAGTTCGGCGAGCAGTGCGAAGGCGTTGTCGAACGGCGTCATGTCGGTGATCTGGCTGCCGATGTGCATGTCGACGCCGACGGCGCGCACGCCCGGCAGTGCCGCGATACGGGCATAAACTTCGCGGGCCCGGGCGAACGGGATGCCGAACTTGTTCTCCGCCTTGCCGGTCGAGATCTTCCTGTGCGTGCCGGCATCGACATCGGGGTTAATGCGCACAGAGACCGGCGCCGTCATTCCCATCGACACCGCGACATCGCTCAGCCGCTCGAGCTCGGGTTCGCTCTCGAGGTTGAAGCACTTGATGCCGACTTCCAGCGCCCGGCGCATCTCGGCGAAGGTCTTGCCGACGCCCGAGAACACGATCTTCGAAGGCGGAATGCCGGCGGCGATGGCGCGCTCGAGTTCACCGACCGACACAACGTCTGCCCCGGCGCCTTCACCGGCGATCACCTTAAGCACCGCCTGGTTGGAATTTGCCTTCATGGCGTAGGCGACCAGCGTATCGATGCCGGCAAAGGCCTCGCGCATCACCCGCACATGGCGGCGCAGCGTTGCCGCCGAATAGACGTAGAAGGGCGTCCCCACCTTGCCGGAAAGTTCGGTCAGGTCGACGTCCTCGGCAAACAGCCGGTCGCCGCGATACTGGAAATGATGCACCAAGTCCCATGCCCTCCGCCCCTCTTGCCCTCTCCCGTTGAGGGGAGAAAGGTACCCGAAGGGCGGGTGAGGGGAAGCTTCGAAATCCGTCCCCTCATCCGGCGCTACGCGCCACCTTCTCCCTCAAGGGGAGAAGGGCAGGGCGCGGCAGCATTAGTGCAACGCCTCCGAAAACGGAAGTCAGACTTGTCTATGAGCCGGCCAGTGATGGTCGATGCGTTCGGCAATCAGTTGCTGGAGAGCCCAAAGGTTCCGGTCGTGGATGCCGAACTCCTCGAGCTTCTGCACAGTCGAAAGCACGTACTCGGCCATCGAGCCTTTCCAGCCATGGGCCTGCGCCAGCCGGTCGGCACGCTCCGCCAGGGTAAGGCCGCCGACATAGCGCGTGCTCTTGCGGTTGATGGCAAACGCCAGGGCGGTGAGAGGACCCTCGGCGGTCGTAACCTTGATCCAGCGGCCGGGGAAGGCGTTGGGCACCATGCTCATTTCGCGGCGCACCAGCTTGTCCATGTTGGCTTTGATGGTTCCGGCAGGGATGCGGAAGGCGACGCTGCGGCAGCTGCCCCCTCGATCGAGACACATCATCAGGCCCGGCTGTTTGGGATTGCCTCGCCAGCGCTGGTCGAACAGGCAAAAGCTGCGGTGCCAGCCGCTGGCGATCGCGATCCGTTGCTGGTCGAACTCGGTAGCCGGGTTCCAGATCAGCGAGCTCAAGGCGAAGATCCAGAAATCACCTTCGGGCGCCGTGTTCATGATGCGCGCAACTTCCGCCTCATAGTCGGCCTCGGTCGCCGGGCGGATACCCGGGTAGTTCGGCTGGCCCGGATCCTCGATTACCGGGATGCGGGCGACATGGTCGACGGTGAGGTGCAGGGGGCGGGGTTTGAGCGGCATGGCCGGAGCCTACTCCACTCCACCGTCGCCGTGACCCCCCGACTTCTTCAGCTTCACCGGCTCGGATTTCACCCCCGTGAGGATTTCCCGCCACCTCGCCGCCTGCGCCGCGACGTTCTCCGGCGCGGTGCCGCCATAGCTCTTGCGGGCCGCGACCGAGGCCTCGACGCTCAGCACCTTGTGGATGCGGCTGTCGATCCTGCCATCGATCTCCTTGAAGTCCTCGATGGTCAGTCCATCGAGGCTCATGCCCTTCTGTTCGGCGAGCGCGACGATCTGGCCGGTGATGTGGTGGGCCTCCCGGAACGGGATGTTCAGTTGCTTCACCAGCCAGTCGGCGATGTCGGTGGCGGTGGAGTAGCCGGTATTGGCCGAAGCGCGCATCTTTTCGCGGTTGGCCACGAGGTCCTCGACCATGCCGGTCATGGCGGCGAGCGACAGCGACAGGGAATCGAGCGCGTCGAAGGCGACTTCCTTGTCTTCCTGCATGTCCTTGGAATAGGCGAGCGGCAGGCCTTTCATGACGATCATCAGCGCGGTCAGCGCACCCATGATGCGGCCGACCTTGGCACGGATCAGCTCGGCAGCGTCCGGGTTGCGCTTCTGCGGCATAATGGAGCTGCCGGTGGTGAACTTGTCGGAAAGCTTCACGAAGCCGAACTGCGAGGACGACCAGATCACCAGTTCCTCGGCGAAGCGGGAAAGATGCATGGCGCAGAGGCTGGCGGCGCTCAGCGTCTCGAGGATGAAGTCGCGGTCGGAGACGGCGTCGAGCGAGTTGGCGGTCGGCCGGTCGAAGCCGAGCGCCTTGGCGGTCATCTCGCGGTCGATGGGGTAGGGGGTGCCGGCAAGTGCCGCCGAGCCGAGGGGGCTCTCGTTGAGGCGCTTCCGCGCATCCTCGAAGCGGCCGAAATCGCGGCCGAGCATCTCGACATAGGCGAGGAGGTGATGGCCGAACGTCACCGGCTGGGCGTTCTGCAGGTGCGTGAAGCCCGGCATGATGGTCGCCACTTCCTCCTCGGCGCGCTTCACCAGCGCCAGTTGCAGCGTCTTGATCTGGACCAGCAGCGTGTCGATGGCATCGCGGACATAGAGCCGGAAATCGGTCGCCACCTGGTCGTTGCGCGAGCGGGCGGTGTGGAGACGGCCGGCGGCGTCGCCGATCACCTCCTTGAGCCGGCTCTCGACATTCATGTGGATGTCCTCGAGCGAACGCGAGAACGTGAACTTCTGTGTTTCGATCTCGTCGAGCACGGTCTTTAGGCCGGCGATGATGGCGTCGCGATCCGCCTGGGTCAGGATGCCCACTTCCGCCAGCATGGTGGCGTGTGCGATAGAACCGGCGATGTCCTGCTTGTAGAGGCGCTGGTCGAAGCCGATGGAGGCGTTGATCTCTTCCATGATGGCGTCGGGTCCGGTCGCAAAACGGCCGCCCCACATGCGATTGCTCATCTCAACTCCAACGGTAGACCAATGACCGACCAAAGCCCGGCGCCGCTTAGGCGCCTCAGCCCCAGGCGGGTGCTGCTCATCGCCCTGATCAGCGCGGCGGTAGCACTAGTCCTTACCCTGGTCGTTGGCAACTTCATGCCGGCGCAGGCGACACAATGCGATCCGCAGGTGGTGAAGGGCCAGAAGATCGACTCCGCAGCAGTCGGCATGCTCGCCGCCCTCACCGGCACCGGGGAGGGGCGCGGCTATGCCGACATGGCATTCAAGGATGATGCCGGAGCTCCAAAAACCATAGCTGATTTCGCCGGCAAGAAGCTCCTGGTGAACTTCTGGGCCACCTGGTGCGTGCCGTGCCGGGCCGAGATGCCGGCGCTCGACAAGGTGGCGGCCGAGTACAACTCGGACCAGTTCATGGTGCTGCCGATCAATCTCGATATCGGCGACGGCGGGCTCGAGAAGGCGAGGCAATTCCTCACCGACGAGCAGCTCAAGAACCTGCCGCTTTACGCGGATTCGACCTATTCGGCATTCGAGCGGCTGAAGCGGGAAGCGGTGGCGATCGGCCTGCCGGCAACGCTCCTGCTCGATGAGAAGGGTTGCGAGCTCGCCGTGCTGCAGGGCCCGGCCGAGTGGGACTCGAAAGACGGCCACAACGTCATCGATACGCTGATGGCGAGCTGAGCGTGGCCCCGATCCTCTGCGTCGGGGCGCTGACGATGGACACCATCTTCAGGCTCGACCGGCTGCCGGATGGCCCTGGCAAGGTCATCCCGCTCGATGCTGTGGAAGTCGCCGAAGGCATGGCCGCGGCGCAGGCGGCGAGCATCGTCCGGCTCGGCGAGGAGGCGGCGCTCTGGGCCTCGGCCGGCGACGATGCCACCGGCGACCGGCTGGTGGCGCAGATCTCCGGCGAGGGCGTCGACTGTTCCCGGGTGCGCCGGGTCAATGGCGCGCGCTCCGGCTTCTCGTCGATCTTCATGGATCGCACCGGCCACACGATGATCGTGCCGCGCTACGACCCGGCTCTGATGGCAGCACCCGATGCCGCGCCGGACCTCGGCGGCATAGCCGCAGTGATGACCGACGTGCGCTGGCCCGGCGCCGCAGCGCTGGCGCTGGCGGCCGCGCGCGCAGCGGGAATGCCCGCCATCCTCGATGCCGACATGGCCGCCCGCGAGGTGCTCGAATCGCTGCTGCCGCTCGCGACGCATGTCGTGGCGTCGGAAAGCGCGGCCAAGCTCGTTACGGGCACCGACTCCGCCGAAGCCGCGGCGACCAGCCTCGCGGCGAAACATGACGCCTTCGCCGCGGTAACGGCCGGTGCCGAAGGCTGCTGGTGGAGCGAGCGCGGCGAAATTCGCCACACGCCGGCGCCGCGGATCGAGTCGATCGACACCCTCGCCGCCGGGGATGTGTTCCATGCCGGCTTCGCCGTCGGCCTCGTCGAAGGCTGGGAGATGGCGCGCATCATCGCCTTCGCTTCTGCCTCCGCGGCGATCAAGTGCACCCGGTTCGGCGGCCGGCTCGGTGCGCCGACGCGCGCCGAAGTCGAGGCGTTCCTCGCCCGCTAGGCGGCGTTGGCGGCTCTTGCCATTGGCTTGGCATCGGCCGGGCGGATGAACCGGCAGGGGTTGCCCGCGGCCAGCACGCCGGCCGGGATGTCCCTGGTCACCACGCTGCCCGCACCGATGGTGGTGCCGTCGCCGATGGTGACGCCGCCGACGATGGTCGTCCCGGCGCCGATCCAGCAGTTCTTGCCGACGGTGATTGGCTTGTTGATGGTCCAGGCGCCGGCGGGCTTGCCGGTCTCGGGGTCGATGAGCTCACGCTCCCGGGGATCCACCGGATGGCCGGCGGTGAGGAACATCACCCGCGGCGCGATCGCCGTGCCGTCGCCGATGCGGATATCGGCGCCATCGAGGAAGACGCACTCGAAGTTGATGAACACGCCGTCGCCGAGGAAAATGTGCTTGCCGTATTCCCAGGTGATGGGGGAGAGCACGAAGCTGTCGCCAAAGCTGCCGAGCTGGTCGCGCAGCATGGCGGTGCGGTTGGGCATGTCCCAGGTGGGCACGGCGTTGAAGCGGTCGAGCTTCTTTCGCGCTTCGACCTGCAGCTCGATCAGGTGCCAGTCGGGGCCCTTGTGAATCTCGCCGCGGCGCATCTTTTCGTAACCGGTGGTCTCGGTCATTGTCTAATCCCTCTGCGGCCCCCCGCAGCGGTTGGCTTATTACCCACGCGCGCGAAGGGAAAAAACCGCTGAATTTTCGCCCATGGGTAAAAACGGGCCGATCTGTTCAGCGGGCATTCAGGGACTTGATGCGGGTCAGACCCGCCGGTCGATGATGCGGCCGACGAAGTCGTCGGAGCGGCGCTGCATGTCGCCCAACGCCCGTTCGAGGTCGGCGCCGGTCGAGGCGGAGCCCTGGTTGACTTCCTTCAGCATCATCTGCAGCTCGAGGTCGCCGCGCTTCTTGGCCACCAGCACCTGCGCCACGCCGAGCGTGTCGGCCTCGCGGAAAGCCATGCGATAGATCGACGAATCGAGGTTCATCACACCCCTCCGACGGGTTTCAGGCCAGCTTGTCGACCTTGGTCCCCTGGCCGGGCGGCGGCGCAGAGCGGGCCACCGCGTCGACCATCTGGATCAGCGACATCTCCATCTCGTGCGATTTCTTCAGCACGGCGATGGCGATCGATTGCTGCGTCCCGGCGGAGCGCGCGGCAAGCAGCTGCGATGTCAGATCCATGTCCATCCCCGGTGTTCTATGGCCGCGAGGTAAACGAAAACTTCCCCCATGGAGTCGGAATGGCGCGATCGTGAATCAATCGTTGAGGGCGTTCACCGCCCGCCGAACAGCACGACGTCGGGCCGCTTCAGCGGCACGCACAGCGCCGCCCCGGCGATCAGCCCACCGACATGGGCCGACCAGGCGACCGGGCTCGCCTCGCCGAAAGCGAGATAGAACACCTGTACCGCGGCCCAGGCGCCGAGCATCCAGAGGGCAGGCAGGGGCAACGGAATCGGGATGGTGAGGCCGAGCAGCACATAGACCCGGGCATGCGGGTAGAGAACGATATAGACGCCCATCACCCCCGCCACGGCGCCCGAGGCGCCGATCAGCCAGGTGTAGCTGCCCCAGGCGAAGAGGATGAAGGTCAGGCCGGAAAGCGCCGCACAGGCGAGGTAGAACAACGCGTACTTCACATGCCCCAGCGCGTCCTCGACATTGTCGCCGAACACCCACAGGAACAGCATGTTGCTGCCAAGGTGCAGCCAGTCGGCATGAAAGAATGCGTAGGTGACGAGGGTAAGGCCGTCCGGCAGGTAAGGCAGCCGGTCGGGCGCCGCGGGCTCGAGGAAATAGGCTGGCACCGCCGCGTAGGTGAGGGCAAACGAGTCGAACGCAAACCCGCTGCTATGGGCGAGCTGGATCAGGAAGACGATGACGTTGAGCGCGATGATGCCGTAGTTGACATAGGCGAACCGGATGTGCCGGACCGGATTGCGATCTAGCAGCGGAATGAACATCAGGACCGCGGCTGTGCGGGGTCGCTGCTGAACTTGCCCGGGCTCCACAGCACGTCGGCCTCGCCGTTGGAATTGGCGACGCGCGCCATGACGAACATCAGGTCCGAAAGCCGGTTGAGATAGACCAGCACCGCGTTGTTAACGTCGGGCTCGTTGGCGATCAGCTCGACCACCAGCCGCTCGGCGCGTCGCGTCACGGTGCGGGCGAGGTGCAGCGCCACGGCCAGCGGCGTGCCCCCGGGGAGGACGAAGCTGGTCAGCGGCTTCAGCGCTTCGTTGTAGTGGTCGATCTGCTGCTCGAGCCACTCGGCCTGGATGGGGGTGATCCTGAGCGACGGCGCCGAGCCCTCGGGGTCGGCGCCCGGCGTCGCCAGATCGGAGCCGAGATCGAACAGATCGTTCTGGATGCGCGCCAGCAGGCGATCGAGCTTGGGCATCGAGGCGGTGTAGAGCCGGGCCATGCCGATGAAGCTGTTGGCTTCGTCGACCGTGCCGAAGGCCTCCACACGCAGGTCGTATTTCGCCCGGCGCGGCCCGCGCACCAGCCCGGTGGTGCCGTCATCGCCGGTCCGGGTGTAGATCCTGTTGAGCTTGACCATGTCGTTCCGCCCCGAGTCAGAGGCGCGAGGGTAACTTAGCGGCGGGCGTGTCACCACTGGGATTAGTGCGAGACGACCCCCACCCCTGTCCCCTCCCCCTAAGTACTGGGGAGGGAGACGAAAACACCTCCGCCAGTGCGAGGGTCTCCCTCCCCCTTGCGGGGAGGGGACAGGGGCGGGGGTCCGCAGCCGCGACGTCGATGCCGTCACGTCCCCCGCCCGAAAAAGTACAACGCCGCAAGAATCGCCACGATCGCCACCGCCTGCGCGATGACGCGGGCACGCATCAGCTTCTGGCTCAGGTTCGGGTCACCGCCGCGGAACATGTTCCACAGGCCCATGCCCAGAATGATGACGACGGCGCCGAGCGCGACGATGGTGACGATGCTGGTGATGTTCATGCTCTAGTCCTCGCGAGGCGCCGGCTTAGCCCCCCGCCCAATCGATCATAGATGGCACGAATGCGCCGGCTGGTGAACAGTTCGCGGTGGGTGGTGAGCCAGACTTCGAGCGGCGGCGGGTTGAAGCCCTCAAACAGGCGCACCATCCCGGGCGTCGACTCGACCAGCATCTGCTGGGCAAAGCCGATGCCGAGCCCGGCCTTCGTCAGCTCCCAGGCATTGGTCTGGCTGTCAGTGCGCACCACGAAATCGCTGCGGCTTAGATCGAACCCCATCCGGCGGGCCGCGACGATCAGCAGGTCCGAGCGGTCGAAGCCGATGAGGTCATGCTCGCGCAGTTGCTCCGGACCCTCCGGCCTGCCGCGGCGTTCGACATAGCGCTGGTGTGCGCAGGCGACGATGGGGCTCTCGCCGAGCTTCCTGACGATCAGTTCGAGCTGGGTGGGGCGGAACATGCGAACAGCGATATCGGCCTCGCGCAGCAGCAGGTTCTCGACCGAGTCCGAAGGCACCAGCTCGATCGCCACCTGCGGGAAGGCCTCGCGCAACTCGTAGAGCAGCGGCGGCAGCACATAGTGGCACATCACCGTGCTCGAAGTGATGCGCACCGAGCCGGTAAGCGCCGCGCTGGCCCCTTCGGCCAGCAGCGACGCCTCGGCCAGCGCCTGCTGGGCCACCAGCACCGGCTCATAAAGCCGCAGCGCCGTGTCGGTCGCCTTGAGGCCGCTGAGCGTGCGATCGAACAGCGCCATGCTGAGCGCCTGCTCCAGCGCCTCGACATGCCGGCCAAGCGTCGGCTGGCTAAGCCCCAGTGCCCGCGCCGCAGCGGAGAGCGAGCCATGTTCGACGACGGCGCCAAAGCTGCGCCATAGGGACCAGTCGGGATCGGACATTGGTTGTTCCTTGTGGCCTTCCTTACGGCCCCGCCTCCCCACCGACGCCTGTTGGGAACATGCCGTTGCCATTCATTCCTGTATGGCAAAGGCACACTCTTGTCCAATTCCTGAACGAAGGCGTTGCGTCTACCTTCTGCTCATCAGCAAGGAGCAACTGCCATGAACGCACAGAATGTCATCGTTCTCGGGATCAACGGCCATGTCGGGCACCATGTCGCCAAGGCCTTCGTCGCCGCGGGCTGCGAAGTCACCGGCTTCGGCCGCTCCAACAAGCAGCCGGTGCCGGGCGTGCGGTTCGTCAAGGGCGACGCCGAAGATGTCGAGGCGATGCGGGCGGCGATCGGCGACATCGAGGTGGTGGTGAACGCGCTGAACCTGCCCTACAACCTGTGGGACAAGGGCCGGATGGAAGCGCAGACCGAACGTGTGATCGCCGCCCTCGGCACCTCAGGCAAGACGCTGCTGTTCCCGGGTAACATCTACAACTATGCCGCCGGCGACCGTGTGGTGACGCCCGACCTCAAGCAGCAGCCGCAGACGCCGCGCGGCGAAATCCGGGTCCGCGTTGAAGCGCTCTATCAGGGAGCAGCCAATCGCGGCGACATCCAGGTGATCGTGCTGCGGGCCGGCGACTTCTACGGCCCCGAAAGCAGCGGCGACTGGTTCGACCTCGCGATGCTGCGCGACGCCGCGAAGGGCAAATTCGCGATGATGGGCGTGCCCGGCACCGGCCATTCCTGGGCCTACCTACCCGATGTCGGCCGCGCCTTCGAAAAGCTCGCCTGGCACCGCAAGGAGGTTGGCGGCTTCGACACTTTCCATTTCGCCGGCAACTATGTGACGCCCGAGCAGATGGCCGACGCCGTGGTCGCTGCCGCGCCGGTCAAGCTCAAGGTCTCGGTGTTCCCGCGCGTCCTGTTCAAGGCCGTCGGGCTGGTCGACCCGCTGATGCGCGAGGTGGGCAAGATGGGCTACCTGTGGGAAAACCCGATGGAACTGCGCGACGCCCGGCTCGACGCCATCCTCGGCCCGGACTTCGCCACGCCGTTCGGCGAGGCGGTGGCGGCGACGGTAGTGCCGTTCTTTGCGGCGGAGAGGGTGGCGGCTTAGGGAAGTCGGGCTGCCGCTAGCCGACCCCCACCCCTGACCCCTCTCCCTGAAGGAGGGGGAGGGAGACGATAGCTTCAATTTCGGTGGGAGGGTCTCCCTCCCCATTCTTAGGGGGACGGGACAGGGGGGGTCGGCTAGCGCCAGCCCCGAGGCGGTCTAAAACCCCAGTTCCTGCCTGATGTCCTCCGCCGTCCGCCCCGCTTCCCGAAGGCTCCTCAGCGAAGGCGAGCCTTTCGATTTGCTGAGCTTCCGGCCCTCCTCATCAAGGACCAGCCGATGGAAGGTGTAGACCGGAGACCTCAGCCCCAGCAGCATCTGCAGCAGCACATGGATATCCGTCGATGGCTCCATGTCGCGGCCGCGGGTCACGTGGGTGACCCCCTGCGCATCGTCGTCGATCACCACGCTCAGATGGTAGCTGGTCGGGGTGCCCTTGCGCTGCAGCACCACGTCGCCCCAGCGCTCGGGCCGGGCATAGCGGATCTGCGGCCGGTCGATCGGGCTCGGCGCGGCCACGGTGTAGGTGAGGACGCCCGTGAGCGCCCTGGCCTCGTCGCTCTTCAGCCGCCATTGTACCTCGCGGCCCTCGGCGAAGCGCTGCGCGATCTCGGCCTCCGTCAGGTGCCGGCAGGTGCCGGCGTAGAGCGGCGCGCCGTCCGGATCGGTGCCGGTGGATACCTCTGCGATTTCCGAGCGCAAGCAGAAGCAGGGGTAGAGCAACCCGCGGCGCTTCAGGCGGTCGGCTTGTTCGGCGTAGATGTCGAAACGGCTGGACTGGCGCCAGACCGGCTCCTCCCACGAGAGGCCGAGCCAGTTCAGGTCCTCGAAGATCGCGTCGGTGAATTCCGGCTTGCTTCGGGTTATGTCGGTGTCTTCGATGCGGACGAGAAACCGGCCGCCCATGCTTTCGGCCCAATATGCCGTGAAAAGCGCGGAGTACGCATGCCCCAGATGCAGCAAGCCATTCGGGCTCGGGGCGAAGCGGAGGACGGGTTTCAGCATGGCGAACAGCTAGCACGTAAGGACAATTCTTTGACAGACCGTCTCGATTCCCCTGAGGCGCTGGCGCGCGAGCTCGACGCGCTGATGCAACTGGACCCGCGCCTGGCGCAACTGGCGAAGAAGTCCGGCGCCTTCGAGATCCGCCATTCGCCCGGCGGCTTCGCGGGCCTCGCACGGATCGTCACCGGCCAACAGGTCTCGACCGCCAGCGCCGATGCGATCTGGTCGCGATTCTCGGCGCTGGAGGGGGCGCTCGATCCGGCCGGCTACCTGCAGCTCAGCGAGGAGGCTATCCGCGGCGCCGGCCAGTCCGGCAACAAGTACCGGACCCTGCGCGGCATCGCCGAGGCGATTGTCTCGGGCCAGCTCGATTTCGGCCCGCTGGCCGAACTGCCGGCCGAAGAGGCGATTGCGGCGCTGACCAGGCTCAAGGGCATCGGGCCATGGACGGCCGAGATCTACCTGATGTTCTCGGCCGGCCACCCGGACATCTTCCCCGCCGGCGATGTGGCGCTGCAGCGGGCAGCGCAATGGGCCTTCGGGCTTGACGACAAGCCCCTGGTCAAGGACTTGATCGCGATCGCAGCGCGGTGGTCGCCGCACCGCTCGACCGCGGCGCTGCTGCTCTGGCGCTACTATCGCGCCGTGCGCAACAAGGAAGGAATATCCGTCTGATGGCCAAGCTCTCCGGGCCTATGCTGCCCCCGAAGAACGGCGGCATCGCGAAGCAGGCCGTGGTGCTGCTGCACGGCTACGGCGCCGATGGCAACGACCTGATCGGGCTCGGGCACCACTGGGGACCGCTGCTGCCCGATGCGTTCTTCGTCGCGCCCAATGCGCCGTCGCCCTCCGCCGGCAACCCGTTCGGGTTCGAGTGGTTTCCGCTCGCCGTCGATCGCATAGCCGGCCGCATCGAGGGGGCGAAGACTGCCGCCCCGGCGATCGTCGAGTTCCTTACCGACCTCTGGGCACAGACCGGGCTCACCGCCGCCGACACCTATCTCATCGGCTTCTCGCAGGGCGCGATGATGGCGCTGCATGTAGGCACGGCACTGCCTCGGCCGCTGCGCGGCGTCGTGTCGTTCTCGGGCGCCTTCGTTCCGGCCGACAGCTTCCCGGCGGAGGACAAGGCGCCGGTGGCGCTGATCCATGGCGATCTCGACCAGGTGGTCGATCCTAACCTCAGCCGGCAGGCGGCCACCGAACTGACGGCGGCGGGCTACGATGTCAGCCTCCACATTTCACCCGGCATGGGCCACGGCATCGCCCCCGACGGGCTCGATTTCTCCACCTCGTTCCTCCTCGCACACGGCACCTGAATCAGTTGGTCGAATGGCGCTTCACAGGGCTGTCACAGTCGGCATAGAATATTGCGGATCATGACTGGCCGCGATTCCCGTTCAGGGGGCGACAAGTGACGGTACATGTGTCGCTTGAGAATAGCCCCGCACTGGTGCTGAATGCCGATTACAGGCCGCTCAGCTACTATCCTTTGTCGCTGTGGTCCTGGCAGGACGCCGTCAAGGCGATCTTCCTCGATCGGGTGCATGTGGTCTCCAACTACGACCGGGTGATCAAGTCGCCGAGCTTCGAGATGCTGCTGCCCAGCGTCGTCTCGCTGAAGGACTACGTCCGCCCGGCCCGGCATCCGGCCTTCACCCGCTTCAACGATTTCCTGCGCGACAAATTCCAGTGCCAGTATTGCGGCTCGCGCGACGACCTCACTTTCGACCATGTGATCCCGCGCTCGAAGGGCGGGCGCACCACCTGGGAGAACGTCGTCGCCGCCTGCGCGCCTTGCAACTTGCGCAAGGCCAATCGGCTGCCGCGCGAGATCAAGATGTTCCCGATGCAGGAGCCGTTCCAGCCGACGGTGCACGATCTCCACAATAACGGCCGCGCCTTCCCGCCCAACCACCTGCACCAGAGCTGGCTGGATTATCTCTACTGGGATATCGAGCTCGAGCCGTAGGTATGCAAAACCTCGTCGACCCAGGCCAGGGAACCGAAGCCCGGCCAGCCGGCTAGGCTGTCCGTCGCCCCCGCAGCCAGATCGCCGCGCCCAGCATCAGCACGATCGCCAGCGAGATCAGCGTATTGTAGCCGGCCAGCGTAATTCCGAGGAAGCGAAACTGCACGGCGTCGCAGGGGACGACGCGCGTAGCATTGATGTTCTGCAGGTCCTGGAAGCTGACCGAAACGCCGGTGCCGGTACAGGCCGTGGGACCGGGCCAGAAGCCGTACTCGACACCAGCGTGATAGCCGGCCATGTAGAAGCCCCAGACGAAGATCAAGAGCGCAATGCCCGTGGCGATGTACCAGACGGTGCGCGGCAGGCGGTTCCACAGGATCAGCACGGCTGCCAGTACCGGCAGGCCCCAGTAGTAAGCGAGGCGCTGCTCGAGGCAGAGTTCGCACGGCACCAGCCCGCCGATCAGCTGCGAGCCCCACGCGCCGGCAATCGTGGCGAGGCCGAGGACGAAGGCGATCGTCGCAATCATGCGCGGGCGGTCCGAGCGCCAGGTGCCCCCTATCGGGGTCGCTTGCGTAGTGGTGCTCACATCCGTCTCCAGGTCAGCCGGTCGTGGGGCGCATATTCTCGGGCGCTCGCGGCAAGTCAACCGCCCCGCCGGTCACGAGGGCGTCAGTCGCCTGCCGGGCCCTTGAGCCCCAGCGTCTCCATCACGGCGCGGGCGTTGTCGGGCGCGTGCTCCTTGTCGGTTGAGACGAAGAAGGCAAAGACGTCGCGCGGCGGCGGGTTCACCTCGACCGGGCCGGCATAGGGGCCATCGCCGACGGGCTGGCCCTCGGACCAGGCCCTGAGCCAGCGGGCGCGGGCATCGCGCTCGGCCGCGGAGTAGCTCTCCGCACCCGGCGCGCCCTGCAGCCTCGTGTAGGAGAAGTCGGCGGTCTGGTCGAGATAGGGCCAGTCCGCGGTGTCGGCGACGACCAGCGCGACATTGTGGGCCCTCAACTGGGCGATGAAGCGTTCGTCGGCAAAGCTCTTGTGCCGCACCTCGATGGCGTGGCGCACCCGGCTGATGCCCGTGGCATCGAGGACAGGCGGGTTCTTGCCATAGTCGGTCTTTTCCGCGAGCGCGACCAATGCCTCGGGCGTCTGCGGCAGCAGGCCCAGGAACGCCTCCATCCGGGCCTCGTCGTAGCTGGAATTGCCCGGCAGCTGCCAGCAGAACGGCCCGAGTTTCTCCCCCAGCGCCATCACACCGGAAGCAAAGAAGTTCGCGAGCGGCAGCTCCACGTCCTTCAGTCGCTTGATATGCGTCACCAGCTGGTGGCCCTTGACGGTGAAGACAAACCCCTCGGGCGTCTGGCTGGCCCAGTTCTGGAAGCTCTGGGCTTTCTGGTGCGAGTAGAAGGTGGCGTTGATCTCGATATTGCCCAGATGCGCGCTGGCAAAGGCCAGCTCTTCCTTCTGCTTCAGCCCCCCAGGATAAAAGTTGTTCCGCCAGGCTTCGAACACCCACCCGGCGGTGCCGAGCCTGATCGTTCCTGCCATGCTCGCCTCACCATCCGCTGCAGCCGACGCGTCCCGGCCTAGATGACCGAGGGCCTTATTCTTCATGTACTTAGCAGACAGCGGAGCGGTTTGGAACCGGGCCGCGCAGGGCCCTTGGGGTGAACTACGCCATCCGAGATAGTCTTCCTTGACGATATCCCGCCTTCTCGGCACGGTCCGTGCGCCCAACGAGGCGACCGGAGGAAACGATACCGCCATGACCAAGCCCGACCCGCACAGCCCGTCACAGAAAATCCGCGAGCTGATGCGCGACCAGTTCACGTTTCAGATCTCGGTCGATACCGGCACGCTGCCGCAGGGACTCCCCGTCGCGAAGGCCGCGCTGGCCGCCGGGGTGACTCTCGTCGAGATGGGGACCCCGCTGCTGAAATGCGAAGGCGTGCTGAACGTCGTTCCCGCCTTCCGGCGCGAGTTCCCCGACGCCCTGCTGCTCGCCGACATGAAGACCATGGATGGCGGCGCCTACGAGGCGCGGTCCGTCTTTGCGGGTGGCGGCAACATCATCGATTTCCTCGCGCTTGCCGGATACGACAGCGCGAAAGCCATTTGCACGGTGCGCGACGAGTTTCGCAGCGCCGACCCGGAACTGCCCCGGCTGGTGTTCGCCGATATCCTCGTGCCGCATCAGGGCCCGGCCCAGCCGGCGGTCGATGTGGCACTGCGCATGCTCGAGGCGGGCGTCGACGGCATTGGCGTGCACCTGCAGCTCGATGCCCGGCGCGCCAACCCGGCGCTGCTCCAGTCGGACTATCTGGGGGACATCGCCCGGGCGGTCCACGAACGGGTCGGGGACGCCGCTTCGGTGCAGGTGGTCGGCGGGCTCAGCATCGAGCAGGCGCTCGGCCTCGCCCGGGACGGGCTCCGTGCCTTCGTCATCAGCGGCAATCTGGGCCTGCCCGACGCGGTGACCCGCTACGGCCTGCCGTCGGCGGAAATGCAGCAACACATTGCCGATTTCATCAGGCAGGTGTCGGGAGGCCGGGCACCGTAGGCACTGCAGGCATAGCAGTCTCGCCGTCTGCTGGACGAGGGGCAGCGTTGCGCAGTGATCTGGGAATGGTGCCCCCGGTCGGACTCGAACCGACATGCCTCGCGGCGGAGGATTTTGAGTCCTCTGCGTCTACCAATTCCACCACAGGGGCGACGGCAAAGCCCGTACCATTGACCAATGGCCCGCGCAACCCTCGCCCCTCTGGTGTCCGCCGGGGTCAGACGACCGGCGGAACGTAGGGGTAGTTCTCGGGCTTGGAGCTCGGTTCGGCCGGGGCCTCCTCGTCGTAGCCGGTCCAGCCTTCCTGCTCGTAGTCGCGCCGGCGCTGGGCAATGTCGATACCCTCAGCATGCCGGAGGATAGCTACCGCTGGGCCGGCATGGGCTTCGTCGACCCTGGCCGAGACGATGGAGCCGCCACGGCGCACCGATTCGGCCAGTACTGTAGCGTCAGCCTCGGGTACGCCTGCGCTGGTCAGCGCGCCTACGAGGCCGCCGGTCGCCGCGCCGACGCCCGCTCCCGCGATGGCGCCGATGGCGGTGGCGAACAGCCAGCCGGCGGCAACGACGGGGCCGAGCCCGGGAATGGCAATGATGCCGAGCCCGGCGAGCAATCCACCGGCGGCCCCAAGACCAGCGCCGACTTCAGCCCCCGTAGTAGCGCCCTCGCCGACATCGTCGGGCTCGTAGTCGGGTTCGGCATTGGCGACGATGCTGATATCGGCATGCGCGATGCCGGCCTCGTGCAGCGCGTGCACGGCGGCGGTGGCATGCTCGTAGGTGTCGAACAGTCCGGTGATAGTCTGCATTTGAGCCTCCTTGATGAGGCTATAACGGCCAGGGGACCCGGCGCGTTCCGCTAGCCGCCCAACACCAGCCGGGCGAAGTACACCGCCAAGACCCCGCCAGCCATGGCGGCGAAGAGGTTGCGGCTCACGATATAGATCAGCGCCGTCGCCGCGGCGGCGATTGCCTCCGCAGCGCCGCCGGCAAGAATCACAGGTGCGATCAGCGCGGCCAGCACAGCGCCCGGGAGGTGCTTCATCCAGCTGGCAGCGAACCCGGTGGCCGGCAGCCGGTTGGCGAGCAGCAGCCCGCCGGCGCGGATGGCGTAGGTCACGGCGGCCATGCCGAGGATGGCGAGCAGCGCCTCAAGCGACATGGCGGCGTTCCCTGATGGTCTCGGCCACCGCTCCGGCGAAGCTCCCGGCAAGGCCGCCGGCGATGATGTACCAGTTGCCCTCGATCAGCCGCGAGGTGGCGATGGCGGCGAGCGCCCCGACGATCCACGGGACGAGGTCGCCGCGGCCCTTCCACATGCCGAGCAGCAAGGCGATGAAGGTGGCGGTGAAGGCGAAATCGAGCCCGTAGCGGGTCGGATCGTCGATGAACGCGCCGAGCACCCGGCCGCACAAGGTCGACAGCATCCAGCTCAGCCAGCTGAGGACGCCGGTGCCGAGGAGGAAGGCGATGGAGCCGCTGCCCTTCCTGACCTCCGCCATGGTCATCGCCCATTGCTCGTCGGAGACGAAGAACATCGCGGCGAGGGCCCGCGGCAAAGGCAGGTGGGCGGCCAGTGGCCGGAGCGTCGCCGACATCAGCAGGATGCGAAGGTTGACGACGGCGGTAGCGATGACGATCGAAAGGATCGGCAGGCTGCCGGGCGTCCACATGTCGAGCGCCACGAACTGGCTGGCGCCGGCGAAGACCAGCCCGCTCATCAGCGCCACCTCGATCACGCTCATCCCGGCCTGCCCGGCAAGCACGCCCCAGACCACGCCATAGGCGGCGATGGAGATGGCGACGGGCAAAAACATGCGGACGCCGAGCCAGAACTGCGCGGGTCCGCCGGGAGGAGCGGGTGCATGCATGGGCGGCAAGTTACATCAGGTGGCCGGCGCGGGCGATGGCATCTGCACCCACAATTGCTCGCCAATGCGACCAGGGCGACGTTGACGCCGGCATGATGGCGGGGCTAGACAACCGCCGTGCGTTCATACCCCATCGTGCTCCGACCCGCCTGCATCTTCAGCTGAGATGTGAAGTGGCCCGTCCAGGAGGTTCCGAACGGAACCTTCCGGCCATCGGGGGCCCAGCGCTGCATGTTTTACGGATTCCCGGAGTTCACGCGATGAACAATCCTTCCAAGCCGCTCTGGCAGCGGTTCCTCGTCTTCCTCGTTCCGCTGATGGCCAGCAATATCCTGCAGGCGCTGTCGGGGACGATCAACAACATCTATATCGGCCAGCTGATCGGGGTGGAGGCGCTTGCCGCCGTCTCGGTGTTCTTCCCGATCATGATCTTCCTCATCTCGTTCGTCATCGGCCTCGCTTCGGGGGCGACGATCCTGATCGGGCAGGCCTGGGGCGCTAAGAACATCCTCAAGATCAAGGAAGTGGTCGGCACGACGCTCACTGTCGGCTTCCTGATGGGGCTCGTCGTCGCCATCTTCGGCGCCCTCTTCGCGCAGAACCTGATGGAACTGCTGGGCGCCCCCGCCGACATCGTGGCGCAGGCGACGGCCTATGGCCGGGTCGTCCTCCTCGGCATGCCCGGCTTCTTCGTCTTCCTGCTCATCACCTCGATGCTGCGCGGCGTCGGCGATACGGTGACGCCGCTGCTGACGCTGATCTTTTCGATCGGGGTGGGGCTGTTCGTCACCCCAGCGCTGATCCTGGGCTGGCTCGGGCTGCCGCAGATCGGCGTCTTGGCGGCCGCCGTCGCCTTCATCACCGGGTTCGTAGTGGTGCTGATCTTCCTGTTCTTCTACCTCAACGCCAAAAAGAGCCCGCTGGCGCCCGACGCCGAGCTGTTCCGGCACCTCAAGGTCGATTTCAAGCTCCTGGGCCTGATCCTCAAGCTCGGCATTCCGGCCGGCGTCGCCATGGTGGTGTCGTCGATCTCGGCCATCGTCATCGTCGGCATCGTCAACCGCTTCGGTTCCGATGCGACGGCGGCCTATGGTGCGGTCAACCAGGTGCTGAGCTACGTGCAGTTCCCGGCCATGTCGATCGGCATCGCCGCCTCGATCTTCGCCGCGCAGGCGATCGGGGCGCGGCGCTTCGACGAGGTCGAGCGCGTGACCCGCACGGCGCTGCTGATGAACCTCGTGGTCACCGGCACGCTGGTGCTTGTCGCGTACCTGTTCTCCGAACATCTGGTGCGGCTGTTCATCAACGACGAAGCGGTGGTGCAGATCGCCGAGCGGCTGCTGCACATCGTCCTGTGGAGCTGCCTGGTGTTCGGCTGGGGCTCGGTGTTCTCGGCGGTGATGCGGGCTTCCGGCGACGTGTGGATCCCGATGGCACTGTCGCTCGCAGCGATCATCCTCGTCGAGGTGCCGGCGGCGCTCACGCTCAGCCACTTTTTCGGGCTCGACGGCGTATGGTGGGGCTACTGCCTCAGCTTCACGGCGCTCCTCACCTTCCAAGCCACCTACTACATCGGCTGGTGGCGAAAGAAGGAGATCACGGCGCTGGTGTAGGGGCAGGGGCAGGGACCGACTGAAGCCGGCGGCCCCGCCCCACCCTCCCCAT
This sequence comes from Devosia sp., assembly GCF_028290645.1. Taxonomy (GTDB): domain Bacteria; phylum Pseudomonadota; class Alphaproteobacteria; order Rhizobiales; family Devosiaceae; genus Devosia_A. Next base: position 18,904 of record NZ_JAQGJL010000101.1, read on the forward strand.
GATGGGGAGGGTGCGCCATCCAGTTTGTCGCACGATCGAGCCAAACCACCGGCGGGCACCTCCCTTCATGGGGGAGGCGGGCAGGGGCTCTCTGTCTCGGTCAGGCCTCAGTCAGCCCCCACCCAACTCCCGCTCCATCCACTCCACCCCGAACGCCACCATCTCGTCCGCCGGCACCAGCACCGAGTTCGCCTCTCCAATCTTGCCGCGCCGGCCGCGACCGGTGGCGAGGAACGCCTCGACGATGCCGATGAAATAGTCTTCCGGCAGCCCGTCCGGGGAATGCGAGGTGTCGAATTCCTCGAACCAGCGCCAGACCTTCTCGCCGTTGACGAGGATCGGCGCCTCGTAGCGGCGGATGCGCTTGTTGGGGAAATCCGCCAGGTGCTCGGCGTGATGCAGCAGCGTCATCTTGTCGAGCGGCGCGCCCAGCATCAGCACCTTGCCCTTGGCCTCGACCAGCTTGCCGAGCGGGGATTGCGGGCCGTAGCCATAGTCGAGCGCATGATCGGCGGTGAACCACTCGGCCTCGCCACCGAGCGCCGCCATCGAAGCGCCAGGGCTGGCGCTGCGCAGGGCGCCGGGCGTGGTGCGCAGCATTTCCGGCCAGAAGCCGTTGTCGCGAATCGAGCGCGACCGCAGCGGGTCGAACGCGGGAATATGGTCGCGCATCGAGGGGTCGTCGCGCACCTCGTCCTCGAACTGCCAGTCGCAATAGCCCAGCACCGTGCCCGCCGGGCCGATCACATCGCGCATCGCATCAATGATGTCGTCAGGCCCGCCGGCGATCCTCCCGACAGTGCGGAGGGCAGCATGGACCAGCACGGCATCGCCATCGGCGAGGCCGATGGCGCTGAGGTCGCGGCCCAGGCTCTTACGAGTCGAGGCCGGTCGGCTCACCTCGCGGCGCCGGCGTAGCGCCGCTCGGGCGGGTGCTGCAGGGCGGCGCCTTCGTGCTGCGCGTCGTATTTGAGGCGCGCGCCCTTGACTTCGCCCTGATGCTCGGCAGCCCAGTTCCACAGCGCATCGAGCGGTTCGGTGAGGGTGCGGCCCAGTTCCGTGAGTTGGTACTCGACTCGCGGCGGGATTTCCGGGAACACCGTGCGGGTCACGAGGCCGTCCCGCTCGAGGTTGCGTAGCGTGAGCGTCAGCATGCGCTGCGAAATGCCGCCGATAGCGTGGCGCAATTCATTGAAACGCATGGTCTTCCTGGTCAGATAGCCGACGATCATGACGCTCCATTTATCTCCGATGCGATTGAGGATGTCGCCCATGGCGTTGCAGGTTTCGGCCTGGCCGGGTGTTGGTTTCATCGATCTGCCTCCTTGAGGCGTTTCCCTTGGTCACAAATATAGACACGGTTACTGCTTGTGACTAGGGGCGCGGCCGTCTGTCTGGTGCTAGCCGACCCCCACCCCTGACCCCTCACCGTAAGAATGGGGAGGGGGACGACTGAACCGCTTCCTCAGTACGCGTCTCCCTCCCCCTTCTTGGTGGGAGGGGGCAGGGGTGGGGGGCCACTCGCTCCGGCCCCGCTGGTTGACCTCATCCGGCCCTCAAGCCGCCTTCCCAAACTGCGCCGCATGCATGCCGACGTAGTAGTTGAGGTCATCGTCCGCCAACCCCAACCCGTCCATAACCGCCACCATGAAGCTCACCGGCGATGTACCGGCCGCAGTTACGATCTTGCCGTCGGTCACCGCCGCGGCCGTGTCGCGATAGAGCGCCTTGCCGCGGTACCCGGTGGCGTCGAGATATCCCACGCCATTGCTGGTGTGGCGGACAGTGTCGAGCAGGCCGGCCCGGGCGCCCGCCACGGTGCCGTCGCAGATCAACCCGATCAGCTTGCCCTCGGCCTTGGCCGCATCGAGCAGCGGCGCGATATCCGGAGCGCCCGGCGATTGCCACGCCGTGCCGCCGCAGATGATGATCGCGTCGTAGGCTGCAACGTCGAGCTCCTCCATTGCCAGTTCGGGGGTTACCGTCATGCCGCCCGACGAGGTCACCGGCTGCTTGCCGGGGGTCGCGAACTTGGTCTCCACCTTGTAGAAGCTGTGCGCCACAGCATTGAGCAGCGCGGTTTCCCAGTCGGCGAAGCCTTCGGTGAGGATGGTCACGATGGTCGTCATTTCAATTCTCCTGCGTTTTCGATGCAAGGAGCCTAGCCGCGCCCGCCACCGGTTTTTGTCAGCAGCGGTCGGACCCTGAATGGCGAGGCGCTCGGAACGGTTGCTCAACCTGATGCAGGCGCTGCGCCGATGGCGCCGGCCGGTGGCCGGACAGGTGCTGGCCGAGGAGATGGGCGTATCGCTCCGCTCGGTTTATCGCGACATCGAGACGCTCAAGTCCATGGGTGCGGCGATCGACGGCGAGGCGGGGGTCGGCTTCCAGCTCCGCGCCGAGCATTTCCTGCCGCCACTGATGTTCACCGACGAGGAGCTCGAGGCGCTGGTGCTTGGCCTCCGCGGCCTGATCTACGGGCCGGACAGCGACATGGCGGCGACGGCCCGCGATGCCAGCGCCAAGATCGAGGCGGTGCTGCCCAGGCAGAAGCGCGACGAGATGCAGTCGGTCGGGCTGTTCGTCATCCCGCGGCGCGACACCGCTGCCGACAATCCGCTCGGCACGCTCAGGCGGGCGCTCCGCGAGGAGAGACAGGCCTGGCTCGGCTACCGCGACAAGAGCGGGGCGGTCAGCGAGCGGACGATCTACCCGGTGGCGCTCGCCTATTTCGAAGGCCACCAGACGCTGGTCGCCTGGTGCACGCTGAGGAACGATTACCGCAGCTTCCGCATCGACGGCATCACCGCCCTCGAACTGCTCGATGCACCGCTGCCCGAGCCGCGGCGAACGCTGTTCCACCGCTGGTCGAGCGCCCGAAATCTGCCGGATTTGACCTAGAGGAGACAGCGTAACTTTCAAATTCCTTTGAGGGGCCGCTGGCGGTGATTGAGCGACGCAGCGGGCGTTGCTAGAACCCGTGCCGGCCCAGAGAACATTTTTATCCGGAGGCGCCTTGCTCGCGCGTGTATGCCGGCGCTTCGTCGCCAGCCTGTCGGTCCTCCTCGCCATCCTGGGCACAACGCCTGTCTGGGCGAATCCCATGTTGCTCGTCGACGCGACGACCTTCGAGGTCCTCTACTCCGACGATGCCGGCCAGCCCTGGCATCCCGCCTCGCTGACCAAGCTGATGACCGCCTACGTGACCTTCGCCGCCATCAAGGCCGGGCGGATCGGGCTCGATGATCCGATCAAGATCTCGAGGAACGCCTGGAACCAGGCGCCGGCCAAGTCGGGCCTCAAGGTCGGCTCGTCGATCACGCTGCGCGACGCGCTCTACATCATGGTGGTGAAATCGGCCAACGACATCGCGGTCGCCGTCGCCGAGGCGGTGTCCGGGTCGGTGCCGAAATTCGTCGACGAGATGAACGCGATGGCCGGGGCCATGGGTCTCTCGGCCACCCATTACGTCAATCCCAACGGCCTTCATGCCGATGCCCAGGTGACCTCGGCGCGCGACCTGGCGATTCTCGCCCTGATCATCCGGCGGGACTTTCCAGAATATGACGACATGTTCCGCACCGAGACGGTCCGGCTCGGCAAGGCCAAGCTCGAATCGAACAACGGGCTGCTGCTGCATTTCCCCGGCACTACCGGCATGAAGACCGGCTATGTCTGTTCCTCGGGTCTCAACATCGTCGCAACCGTCGAGCGCGGCGGCCGCAACATGCTGGCCGTGGTGCTGGGCGGCTCGTCGGCGCGCGAGCGCAATGAAATGACCGCGGAGCTCTTCCTCCGCGGGTTCTCCGGCGCGGTCAACGGCACCGGCAAGAACGTCGTCCAGCTCCAGAACGTGGCGGCCGAACCGGTCGACATGCGCCCCCAGATCTGCGGCAAGCAGGCCAAGGCCTATGTCGCCGAGCGCGAAGCCGCATTCCCGATGGGGCTCAAGGGCCAGCCGAGCTACCTGACCGACAAGATCGACGGCAAGGTCTATGTCGCGACGGATTTGGGCATTGCCGTCGACGGCGTTCCCCTGCCAAGGCCGCGCCCGACCTGGGCCCCGGCAGCGGTTGCGGCGGCGGACGAGTAGACCAAACTGAAGCGGAGAGCCCCCTCCCAGCCTCCCCCATAAAGGGGGAGGCCCGCCGGTGAGTTTGGCAAGATCGTGCGCCACTCTCGATGCGGCACCTCCACTTTAGGGGGAGGGATGGGGAGGGGCCGTCTCCATCAGTCAGGTGGGGTGGCCACACGCTCAGTCCGCTCACCCCTTCACGATCCCGAACCGCAGCACCTCCCCCTCGGCGCTCACCTCGCACCTATGCCCATTCTGCCTGCAGAACAGCGGGATATCCACCTTTGCCATCGGGTCTGTCGCAAGCACGACCAGCGCCGCCCCCACCCCCAGCTGCGACAGCCGCTTTTCCATCTTCAGCACGGGGAGCGGGCATTTCAGCCCGCGGCAGTCGAGGATTTCGGCGTCAGTCGTCAAGCACGAGCACCCAGTAGACGCCGTGGGTCGAGTTCGGATCGTAGGCGACGCCGAGGCCGGCGCGCTTGGCCGTCGCATCGGAAATCGCCGCAGCATCGGCAGGCACGTTGCGCCAGCCTGAGAACGCCTCGGCAAACGTCGTGTAGCCGGCGCTGAGCCGCATCACCACGGCGCCCGGCGGCAGGATCGGCTGCGCGCCGGTCTTGGCATAGTTGGTGGCCAGCGACTGCGCCGTGCCGTCGAGCACGGTATCGCCGCGAACGTCGGCGGCCCCCTGCGAGCGGCGGAAATCGTTGAGCAGGAACAGTGCCTCGACCCGGTTGAGCTTGGCTCCCGGCGCGTTCATCGGCGCCGTCAGGCCCGCCGACAGCTGGCCGCCGCCGCCACCGCCCATCGAACAGGCGGCGAGCCCCCCGGCAAGCGCGGCGACGACCGCGAAGCGGGCGAGGGCAGCATGACCCTTGTGGAACATATGTCGGACTCCTTCAACGGCCGGGGAAGTCCGGCATGCTGGTGACCCCGATGAGATTCGAACTCATGGCCTCAGGATTAGGAATCCTGCGCTCTATCCTGCTGAGCTACGGGGTCATGAGGCAATCGCATAGCAAAAGCTGGGCCCGGTGCAAACCTCAACGTTGCGAGGGCTGGCTTTAGGGGGTTCTTGCGGCGAATTGATGCCGCTTGCCGAGGCCGCAGCAGCGGCGGGAACTGATGCTCGCCGCCGCATTTTCTAGGGTTCGGGCGGCCGCTTTCGGTCTCCCTGAAACCGGAGACCCACGATGAAGCGCACTGCCACTGCCAACTGGACTGGAACGCTACGCGAGGGGGCAGGAACGCTCGATGTACAGAGCGGCGCGTTCGCCGACCTTCCCTATACCTACAAGGGGCGCTTCCTCGATGAAACCGGCCGCTCCGGCACGAACCCCGAAGAACTGATCGCGTCCGCCCATGCCGGATGCTTCGCCATGGCGATCGCGCAGCGGCTCGCCGACAACGGCACCCCGGCGGAGCACCTGAACGTCGTTGCGGCTGTGGAGCTGATTCCCGGCACCGGCATTGTCGGCAGCGCCCTGACGCTCGAGGGTAAGGTTCCCGGCATCGATGATGCGAAATTCCAGCAGCTGGCCGCCGACGCCAAGGCCAATTGCCCCGTCTCGAAGGCGCTCGCGGCGATCAGCGTGACGCTCGAAGCCAAGCTCGTGTGAGCCTCACGCGTGGCGCCAGTCCGGCCAGGCGGCGACCGAGTGGACGCGCCGGCTGGTGCGGCTCTCCTCGCCGAACGGCGCGACCTCCCATTTCCAGCGGAGGCCGGTCCGCGGCACCTGCCGGCCATAGAGCAGGTCGGCGCTGTCGCGCACCACGCCGTGGCGGTTGAAGACGCGGTAGTCGAGGTCGGTGATCAGCGTGACCGGGCATTCGAGCCGCGCCAGTGCATCGAGATGGCTGTCGACGACATGGCGCTCGCGCCCCGGCGGAGCGGCGCGGGCCACCTGGCTGACGAGGTTGGCCGAGATCACCCAATCGAGATCCGCGATCCCGTCGAGCAAGCCCAGCGCCTCCGGATTGGTCTCGGGCGACAGGTCGCGCCACTGGCGCTCGACATTGCCGTAGCGATCGATGCGCGGACCGATCACCGACAGATGGATGCGATCGACGAGGATGACGCGGGCGAAGGTCCGCGCCAGCGATTCGACCGGGATGTCGAACAGCGCGCCGGAACCCAGCACCGCGACGGTACGGCGGCGGGAGAAATCGTCGATGGTGGTGTCGATCAGCCCGCGCGAGTTGGCCAGGTGCGGGGCCCATGCCCGGGTCTGCCGCTCGCCGCGGGCCCACAGCCCGATGGCTTCGCCCAGGTAGGGGCGGAACGCCGGCGGCGTCGTGCGGTAGCTCGCGGCATAGACGAAGAGTTCGGCGAGCATCGATGGCGGATCCGGCAACAGAATTGGGGTGATGGTAAGGAGAAGTGGCGCGGGTGCAACATTCCTTGTCGCCTCGCCATCAAGCGGAAGAATTTCGCCGCAATTTCGTGCAGTTTGCGTTGGCGTCGGATGGGGCCAAATTTGCTTGCTCGGGATGTGGTCAGAATTGCTGCGGCTGCGGTGCTCGCCGTCATGCCGTTGAGCGCCCAGGTCATGGGCTGTGATGGCCTCGTCGACGGCCCCAAGGGGGTCGTGGCCTCGGTCGCCGACGGCGACACGGTGGTGCTCGACAGCGGCGTCGTGGTCCGGCTGATCGGCACGCAGGCGCCCAAGCTTCCCCTGGGTCGCGAGGGCTTCGAGGCCTGGCCGAAAGCCGAGGACTCCCGTCAAGCGCTCGAAAAGCTGGTGCTGGGCAAATCCGTCCGGGTCCGCCATGGCGGCGAGCGCATCGACCGGCACGGCCGCACCCTCGGCCAACTGTTTGTCCTCGGCGAACCCGAACTCTGGGTGCAGCAGCGGATGATCGCCGATGGCTGGGCGCGGGTCTATTCCTTCCCCGACAACCGTGCGTGCCTGACACAATTACTCGCCTCAGAGACGCAGGCCCGGCTGATGAAGCTTGGCATCTGGGCCGATCCCTATTATCTGGTGCGGCGGGCGGATCGGCCGGCCGAGCTGGCCGGACGCCTTGGTCACTACGAACTGGTGGAAGGTCGGGTGCTCCTCGCCGATGAGGCACAGGGGCGCATCTACCTTAATTTTGGCCGATCGTGGAAAGAGGACTTCACCGCCGTGATAGACAGGGCGGCGATCAACCTGTTTTCCCGTGCCGGTCTCGACCCGCTCAAGCTCGAGGGCGCCCTCGTGCGAATCAGAGGCTGGATGGACGACCGCGATGGACCGCGGGTCGAGGTCACCCATCCAGAGCAGATAGAGGTTCTCCTCGCTCCATGAGCTCGCGTTCGATCATCAAGGCGTTCGGCGTCCCCCTGGCAGCATCGCTGCTGGCTGTGCTCGCAGCCTGCTCGAGCTTTCCCGGCGTGACGGTCAGCCGTACCGGGGACGACAACGCGCCGGTCGTCTCCAATTCGGACGATCCCGAGGAAGACGCCATCGGGGCGCGCGAGCATCCGCGCATCGTCGCCTCCTATGGCGGCATCTATTCGGACCGGCAGGCCGAGATCATGATCGCCCGGATCGTCGGGCGCCTGCTGGCGGCCGCCGACCAGCCCAACCAGAAATTCACCGTCACCATCCTCGATACCGCCGAGGTCAACGCCTTCGCGCTGCCGGGGGGCTACGTGTACGTCACCCGCGGCATCCTGGCGCTCGCCTCCGATACCTCGGAGATCGCGGCCGTGCTGTCGCACGAGATCGCGCACGTGACGCTGAAGCACGCCCGCGCCCGCACCAACCGGGCGCGGACCAACGAGATCGTCGACAAGGTCGTGTCCGGGGTGTTCGGCGCCGATACCGCCACCGACCAGGCTTCGAACCGCTCCAAGATGTCGCTCGCGGCATTCAGCCAGCAGCAGGAACTCGCCGCCGACAAGGAAGGCATCCTCACCTCCGGCCGCGCCGGCTACGATCCTCATGCGGCAGCGCGGTTCCTCGGCGCCATGGGCCGGTTCGCGCATTTTTCGGCCGGCGATGCCGACCAGCAGGGCGATTTCCTCTCCTCGCACCCCTCGACGCCCGACCGCATCCAGAAGGCGATCGAGACCGCCCGGGCCTTCTTCGGCGCGCCCGGGATCGGGGAAACCGACCGGCTCGGCTACATGGCGGGCATCGAAGGCCTCGCGTTCGGCGACAGCCCGGCGCAGGGCGCCGTGGTCGGCCGGCGCTACATCAACCCGACGATGAAGTTCACCTTCGAGGTGCCGTCCAACTACACGCTGCAGATCTCGAAAGGTGCGGTGGTGGGCGTTGCCGGCGAGGGCGAGGCGGTGCGCTTCGACAGCGCCGAGGTTCCGGCCTCGATGGGCCTCGAGGACTATCTCAAGTCCGGCTGGATCGCCGGGTTGCAGCCCTCGACGGTGCGGAGCGAGAGCGCCAACGGCTTCGACATGGCGACCGGCGTGGCCGTGACGCCGCAATGGAACTTCCGCGTCGCCGTGGTGCGCCATGACGGCCGCGTCTATCGCTTCATCTTCGCCGCCAAGTTCGACAGCGCCGCCTTCTCCAAGGCTGCTGAGACAACGCTGAAGAGTTTCCGCGCCGCGACCGCCAAGGATATCGGCCAGGTCAGGAAGCTCGTCGTCCGCACCATCACCGCCGGCACCGTCGACACCGCCGATTCGCTCGCCCGCAAGATGGCCGGGCTCGGCCGCGGCACCGACCTGTTCTACATCCTCAACAACCTCTACCCCGGCGACACGCTGGTGGCCGGGCAGAAATACAAGATCGTCGCCGTCGAGTAGCAAGCCACAGGCCCGGGGCTTGGCTGCGCTCTCCGATCCTCCGGCACCAGTCCTCAGATCAGCCCTGCATTCCGCGCCGCGGCGCTGGCTTCGGTGCGCGAGTGGGCGCCGAACTTGCCCAGCACCGCCGCGACATGGTGGTCCACGGTCTTGGGCGAAATGGCGAGTTCGGCGGCGATGCGCTTGCTCGACAGGCCCCGGCCGACCAGCATCAGCACTTCCATCTCGCGCTGCGTCAGCCCCAGCGCATTGGCGCGGGTGGACTGGCGCGGGCCGTTGCCGACATTGGCGATGCCGCTCCGCCGCATCAGCGTGCGCGTCCGCTCGGCGAACGGGCCGGCGCCCAGTTGCTCGAAGATCAGCAATGCCTCACGCTGCGCCGCCTCGTCGCCGTCGAGCAGCGCCATGGCGCGGTCGAACGGCGCGCCGAGTTCCCGCCAGCGCGCCGCGGCCCCGGACCAGTCGCCGTCGATTTCGGCGCGATAAGGCTGCGCCAGGCCGGTCAGGTCGCCGAACTCGTCGCCGGGGGCGAGCCGCCGATGCCAGGTCAGCAGTTCGCCGTGGACGGCGCGACTCTTGGCCATCCCCTCGGCCCGGCGGATCGCCGCCAGCGCTTCGCCAGGGTCGCCCCGGCCCAGCCAGGCGCGCTCGGCAAGCAGCGTCGCGAACGGGGCCAGCCGCTGCAACTCCCGGTTGGTTTCGAGGAAGCGCCGCGCCTCCTCGATCAGCGGCTCGACCTCGCCCTCGCCGCGCCTGAGCCTCAGGCGCGCCACGGCGAGGACGATGGTGATGCGCATCAGCCCCTCTGCCTGCTCGTCGCCGATCACCGGCAGCGCCGCCTCGGCCGCCTCTGCCCACAGCCCCTGGCGCAGCAGCAGTTCGACCAGCCAGCCGCGCATGTAGTAGTGCCAGGTGTCGAGGTCGCGATCGACGCAATAGGCGATCCCCGCCTTCAGCACGCGGCGCGCATTGGGATAGGCGAGCGCGTTGATCTCGAAGCACCCCAGATTGGTGTAGGTGCGGGCCGCATGCTCCTGGAAGTTGTGCGCGAGCGCAATCTCGAGGCTCCGCTCGAGGTCGGCGCGGCCTTGTGCCGGCTCCTGCCACATACGGGCCGAGCCCATGTTGTTGAGCGCGTGCGAGACGATGTCGGGCCGCCCCAGCGCCTCGCCGAGCGCGATGGCTGACTGGCCGTGCCGCAGCGCCGGCTCGAGATCGTCGGCCAGCATGGCGAGGTGCGCGAGGTTGGAATAGGCCATCGCCAGTTCCGCCCCCGGTGTCTCGCCCTCGAGCAGGGCGATCGCCGCGGCGCCATAGGTTTCCGCGTCGCCGCGCTTGCCGGCAAGATAGCTGAGCCGCGACAGCCAGCGCAGGCTGTCGCCCTCAAGCAGCCGGTCGCCCAGTCGCTGGTAGAGCGCACGCGCCCGTTCCTGCGAAGTTATGGCCTCGCCGATGCGGCCGATCAGGTGACATTCGAACGCATAGCCGGTGTGGATCGAGGCCTGCTCCTCGAGGGTGAAGTCGCCGGCCAGCGCCAGCATCGCTTCGTAATGCGAGGCGGCTTCGCGGTGGGCGCCGCTGCGCGAGGCTTCGTGGGCGGCCCTGGGCGCCAGTTGGCGCAGGGCCTCGGTGTCGCGCGCCTCGGCCGCGTGGTGGGCAAGGCGCGCCACGGGCGTGCCCTCGATGGCGCGCAGCACGCCCAGCACCGCCGCATTGAGGCTCTGCCGCCGATGCGGCAGCAGCGCCGCCTCGACGGCACGCCGGGAAATCTCGTGGCGGAAGGCGAAGCTGTCGCCGGTCTGGTCGAGCATGCCGCCCTCGACGCATTCGGCCAGCGCCTCGCGGCCGCCATAGCCGAGCAGCGTCGCAAGGATCGCCGCCTCG
>NZ_JAQGJL010000110.1 GCF_028290645.1 Devosia sp.
CCACGCGAACCCGGCCTCGGCCACCATCGGCAGGTAGTTGCGGACATGCAATGGGCCGCCAAGTTCGCGAGGACGGATGGCGACAACGCTGAGTTGCGGATGCGGGCGCGTGCTGCTCGGAGCAAACTGCAGGCCGGTGAATACGCAGCGATGACCCCAGCGCTGCAACACCCGGTCATGCACCTTGAGATAGGCGTCGAGACCTGCCTCGCGATCTTGCGCAAAGACTGCATTGGCTTCGTCCAGTGCCAGCGCGGAGAACTCCGAAGCAGATCGGAGAATTTCCTCGAACCGTTCGTCGCTCAACGACAGGCTGCGCCGCACCCCGGGCACGCGAGCTTCCGCGATGCTGGCTAGAGGCGCGGCGAAGGCCTGATAATCAACCATTCTGCAAATCTGTTGTTCCGGCGCGTGGTGATCGAGGCCGTCAACCCGGCCACTACCGAGGAACAGCACCATTTCGTTCGGCACCGTGCGATAAACGATGACCACCTTGCCGAAGTGCCGATGTGCTGACTGGCCGGCCCGGGCTGTGAGCCGAAATGCCGCCCGGTCAAAACCGAGCAGCGACTCATCCTCCACTGCCAATGCGAGCTTAGCCACCAACGCCCCCGCGCTGACTGCATTGTATCGGTAGGTTAGGATAAACGTCTAGGTAGTCGTCCGGCTGGGTTTGGTGCTTATTCCTCGCAGTCGTGTCCAATCAGCAATTGGCGACACATCTCTCGGCACGTGGTCTTTGGTCATTTCAGCAATTGTGCGCTCGAAAGCGGAATCGAAGCGTCGGCACTTCATCAATCACCCAAAACGGGGGATGGAGCGCGACGGTGGCAGAAGAGACGGGGCGTGATCCATGACCATTTCTGACAATGTCCTCAACGCCGACGGTGCCCTCATCGTCGGCGCCGGCCTTGCCGGCCTGTTCTGCGCGCTGAAGCTTGCGCCACGGCCGGTCACAGTGATTTCGCCCAAGCCGCTGGGTTATGGCGCTTCTTCGGCCTGGGCGCAGGGCGGTGTTGCGGCTGCGGTGGCCGAGGGCGACACTTCGCACGCCCATGCCGTCGACACCGAGATCGCCGGAGCCGGCATCGTCGACGAAGCGGAGGCGGAGGCCGTCACCGCCGAGGCAGCGGCGCGGATCGAGGACCTGGCCCGCTGGGGCACCCCGTTCGACCGCGACGAACTCGGGCACTACGTGCTGAGCAAGGAGGCCGCCCATTCACGCAACCGCGTCGTCCGCGTCGAGGGGGATCGGGCCGGCTACGCCATCATGCAGGCGATGATCGCCGAGGTGCGCAAGACCCCATCGATCCGCATCGTCGAAGGCCTGACCGTCGTCGACCTCGCCAGCGCCGATGGCCGCATCATCGGCGTATATGCACGCAAGCTCGGCGACCGCTACGCCGAGCCCGTGCTGATCCGCGCTCGCGCCACGGTGCTGGCCGCCGGTGGGCTGGGCGGGCTCTACGCCGTGACCACCAATCCGCCCGGCGTCCGCGGCCACGCCATGGGCATGGCGGCACGCGCCGGGGCGCTGATCGCCGACCCCGAGTTCGTGCAGTTCCACCCCACCGCCATTGCCACCGGCGCCGATCCCGCTCCGCTTGCAACTGAGGCACTGCGTGGCGAGGGCGCTATCCTCGTCAATGACCTCGGCGTGCGGTTCATGCTCGAGGTGCACAAGGATGCCGAACTCGCTCCGCGCGACATCGTCGCCCGCGCCAACTATCGCCAAATCAAGGCTGGCCGGAAAGTGTTCCTCGATACGCGACAGGCCATCGGCGCGCGCATCCTCACCGCGTTCCCGACGGTTGCGAAATACTGCATCGATTTTGGCATCGATCCGGTGACGCAGCCGATCCCGGTCACCCCGGCTGCGCACTACCACATGGGCGGCGTGAAGGTGGGCGACGGCGGCCGCACCTCGCTGCCCGGCCTGTGGGCCGCCGGCGAATGCTCATCGACCGGGCTCCATGGCGCCAACCGGCTCGCCTCGAACTCACTGCTCGAGGCCGTCGTCTATGGCGCGCGCATCGCCGCGGACATTTCGGGGCTCGAGCCGGTGCGCGGCCCGCTGGCGCCCTTCCCAGGCATCGCCTGGGACCAGGTCGAAGGCGAGGCGGTCGAGGAGCGGCTGCGCAACCTCAACCCTGTGCAGGAACTGCGCTGGCTGATGACCGACCTGGTCGGCGTCGAACGCAATGCCAAGGACCTGAAACTGGCCCTGCGCCGCGTAGCCGAGCTCGAAACCACGGCACAGGGCGTCACCCGCTCTTTCCTCAACATGACCGTCTCGGCAACCCTGGTCGCCGCCGCCGCCCTCAAGCGTGAGGAAAGCCGCGGCGGCCATTTCCGTACCGATTTCCCCGAGCCGGGGGCCGAATGGGAACACCGCACCGAGATGACACTGGACGAAGCGCTGGCGGTCCGCGCCGCAGCGTGATTCAAGATACTATCATAAAGTGATAGTTTGCTCCCTAAAGGAGACCTGCCATGCCGTCCAGCTACCCCCCTGGGGAACACTACGAGACATTCGTCCGCGAGCTGGTGGAGAGCGGCAGCTAGAATACCGCCAGTGAGGTGCTGAGGGACGCCCTGCGCCTGCTGGAGGACGCCGAGATCCTCCGCAGCGTTCGGACCGAGGAATTGAAGAAGCTGATCCAGGAGGGTCTGGATAGCGGTGACTCGGAACCGTGGGACGCCGAGCAGATCAAGGCCGAGGGGCGTCGCCGTTTAGCCGCGAAAAAGAATGCCGCTTGAGATTCGGCGGCGGCAGCGTGCTGCAGACGACGTTCTCGAAATCTGGGTCTACCGCCGCGACGCCCGAATTCTGGACATCGTCCAGGTCTTGGCGGCCGCTCGACAACTCAGCCCGGACCTGTTCGAGCTCTGACTACTCCACCCCCAGCAGATACGACGCCACCGCCTCCCGGTCCTCCTCCGTCCAGTGCGAGGTACCGTCCGTGATAACCTCGCCCATGGCGCTGCCGAGTACGTCGAAATCCGGGGTGAAGCCGTCGCTGATGGCGCTGGCGATCGAAGTAACGTCGTAGTCGCGGTCGGTCAGGCGTGCCGCCGTCAGTGCCGGGGCCTTGCCGCCGGTGCCACCGGCAGGGTTGCCGGTGAGTTCCTTGCCCTTGTCG
>NZ_JAQGJL010000117.1 GCF_028290645.1 Devosia sp.
GGGGAGGGGTCAGGGGTGGGGGTCCACAGCCACCGGTTGATGTGGCTAGCGCTTCTTCCGTCGCCCGCCATAGGCCACCTTCATCTCGCCCGAAAAGAACGCAAAGCCGTTCGCGGCGAGTTTCAGCCGGCTCTTCCGGCGCTCGGCGCCGTGGGAGAGGTCCATTGGCTCGAGCCCCTCGCCGCCTTCGAGCGTCACCGTGATCGGTTCGGCCGAGAGGTTGAAGAGGGCGGTGATGGTTTCGTCCTTGCCGGTGCGGCGGAAGGCGAGGAGCGGTTCGGCGACCTTGAAGAAGTCGATGTCGCCGGTGGCGAAGACCGGGTGGGCGCGGCGGAAGGCCAGCGCTTGGCGGTAGAAGTTCAGTGTCGAGTCGGGGTCGGCGTTCTGGCCGGCGACGTTGAGCAGCGAATGCGCCTCCTTGACCGGTAGCCACGGCTTGCCGTTCGAAAAGCCGTTGGGCGCCTCGCCTTCGTCCCACGGCATCGGGGTGCGGGCGCCGTCGCGGCCCTTGTATTCGGGCCAGAAGCGGATGCCGGGCGGGTCGGTCAGCTCCTCGAACAGGATGTCGGCCTCGGGCAGGCCCAGTTCCTCGCCCTGGTAGATGCAGACCGAGCCCTTGAAGCTCAGGAGCATCGCGGCGGCCTGGCGGGCGAGGTCGGCGGAGTTCTGCGCGTATGGGGCCCAGCGGGTCATGTGGCGGATGACGTCGTGGTTGGAAAAGCTCCAGCACGGCCAGCCGTTCGGGGCGCCGGCGAAGAATTTGGCCATCTTGGTGCGGAAGTGTTCGGCGGTGAATTCGGGGCCGAGCATGTCGAAGGTATAGGCCATGTGCAGCTTGTCGCCGCCGGAGGTGTATTCCTCCATCAGCTGCAGGCCGCGATGGCTGTCGCCGACTTCGCCGACGGTGGTGGTGCCCGGATACTGGTCGAGCAGCTTTCTGACGCGCTTCAGGAACGTGACGTTCTCGGGCTGGCTCTTGCCGAAGCGGTGGTCCTGCATGTCGTAGGGATTGACCGCGTAAGGCAGGTGCTTGGGACGGCGGGCGGGGGGGTTATTCCGCAGCTGCTTGTCCTGGAAATAGTAGTTGACGGTGTCGAGCCGGAAGCCGTCGACGCCGCGCTCGAGCCAGAAGCGCATCACGTCGAGCACCGCATCCTGCACATCCGGATTGTGGAAGTTGAGGTCGGGCTGCTCGATGAGGAAATTGTGGAAGTAGTATTGTCCGCGCGACGGGTTCCATTCCCAGGCGCGGCCGCCGAACACCGAGGGCCAGTTGTTGGGCGGCGAGCCGTCGCGCTTGGGGTCGGCCCAGACATACCAGTCGGCGCGCGAATTGGTGCGGCTGAGCTTGCTCTCGCGGAACCAGGGGTGCTGGTCGGAGGAGTGGCTCAGCACCTGGTCGATGATGACCTTCAGCCCCAGCGCGTGGGCGCGCTTGATGAGATCGTCAAAGTCCTCGAGGCTGCCGAACAGGCGGTCGACATCCTTGTAGTCGGAGACGTCGTAGCCCATGTCGCGCTGCGGCGACTGGTTGATCGGCGAGAGCCAGATGGCATCGACGCCGAGGCTCGCGATATGATCGAGCCGCCGCATGATGCCCGGCAGGTCGCCGACGCCGTCGCCGTTGCTGTCCTGAAACGAGCGCGGATAGACCTGATAGATCACCGCGCCGCGCCACCATTCCGTCATTGAAGTCTCCGCCGATTTGAGCGCCCGCACTGTCGCGACGGCGCGCCGGAAAGGCAACCGCTATCGGGACATGGCGGTTCCCTCGGTTCGGCGCTAGCATCGGGTCGGCGCGCGGGGCGCCGAGGGGGACTCAAATGCTTCCGATCAACTGGTGGGCGGTGATCGTCGCGGCGATCATCCGCATGGTGGTGGGCTTTGCCTGGTACTCGCCGCCGGTGCTACTCAAGCCGTGGCAGGCGCTCACCGGGGTGACGCCCGAGAGCATGCGCGCGGGACTGGGCAAGGCGATCGTCGTCGATATCGTGGCTTCGCTGATCACGGCCTTCGCGCTGGCCAACATCATCGTCGCGTCGGGGATCACCGATTGGCTGAACGGCGCGCTGGCCGGGTTCTGGGTGTGGCTCGGGTTCCAGGCGACGCTGCTGGTATCGCTGTGGGGCTATGAGAACCGGTCGCTGCGGCTGATTGCGATCAACCTGGGCAACAACTTGATCGCGCTGGTGCTGATGGGGGCGTTGCTGGCGGTTTGGCGGTAGGGCGAACCGCCGAGGGGCTGGCTGCTGTGGACCCCCACCCCTGTCCCCTCCCCCTAAGAAAGAATGGGGAGGGAGGCGAAAACGCTGGCGTCGGTGTTCTGGGTCTCCCTCCCCCTGTTGAGGGGGAGGGGACAGGGGTGGGGGTCGGCGCGCACCAGCCTTGAATGTGGGCTATCCCTCGTACGCCACCGACGGCATCTGCGTGGCATATTTCCCGCCCGAGCAGTCGATCGAGGCGCCGGTGATGTAGCCGGCCTGGTCGGAGGCGAGGAAGCAGATGAGGTTGGCGACGTCCTGCGGGTCGCCCCAGCGGCGCAGCGTCAGGGTGTCGAGTAGCCGCTGCTGGCGCGCGTCGGGGAGGCTCGCGTAGCCGTTCATCTCGGTGGGGATCATGCCCGGCGAGTAGGAATTCACCGTGACGCTGAACGGCCCGAGTTCGCCCGCCAGCACGCGGGTGAACTGCACCACGGCGGATTTCGAGGCGGCATAGGCAGCGCTGCCGATCGAGGGGATGATGGCGGCGAACGAGGCGGCGTTGATGATGCGGCCGGCGCTCTGGCGCTGCATGATCGGGGCCACCGCCTGGCACATCAGGAACGTGCCCTTGGTGTTGGTGTCGAAATTGGCGTCCCAGATCGCCTCGGGCAGCTTGTCGATGCGGGCGCCGGAGGCGACGCCGGCATTGTTGACGAGGATGTCGACGCGGCCGAGCTGTTCGTCGATGGCCGCCACGGCGGCGGTCACCTGGGCCGGCTCGCGCACGTCGCAGAGGACGCGGAGCCCGGGCCAGCCGGCCTCGGTCCACTCTATCGCCGCGTCATCCAGCAGGTCCTTGCGGAAATCGAGGATGGCGACCGTGACGCCCTCGGCGGCGAGAGTCCTGGCGATGACCCGGCCGATGCCGCGCCCCGCTCCGGTGACGATCGCGACCTTGCCCTTCAAATCGATCAGCATGATCACACCACCGCGCTGGGGAGCGGTTCGCCGGCGAAATGCGCGACGAGGTTGGCGACGACCAGGTCGCCCATCTTGTTGCGGGTCTGATGCGTGGCGCTGCCCTGGTGCGGGGAGAGGACGACGTTGTCGAGGCTGAACAGCGCCTCGGGGACGTTGGGCTCCTTGTCGAACACGTCGAGGGCGGCGCCGCCCAGTTGCCCGTTGGTCAGCATTTCCACCAGCGCCGGTTCGTCGACGAGGCTGCCGCGCCCCATGTTGACGAGGTAGCCCTCCGGGCCGAGCGCGGTGAGCACCTCGCGCGAGACGATCCGTTCGGTGCTCTTGCCGCCGGGCGCGATCAGCACCAGCCAGTCGGCGTCGCGGGCCATGTCGAGGAGGTTCTGGTAGTAGAGATAGGGCTCGTCCGGCTGCCGGTGGCGGCCGTGATAGATGACGCGCATCTTCATGGCCTGGGCGCGGAGCGCGATCTCCTTGCCGATGCGGCCGAGCCCGAGGATGCCGACGGTCTTGCCGTTCAGCTCGGACTGCAGACGGTAGCCGACCCGCGCCCACTTGCCCTGGCGCACGAACTGGTCGGCCTGCGGCAGGCGGCGGGCGAGCGCGATCATCAGGCCGATGGTGATCTCCGCCATGGCGTCGTTGAGGACGTTGGGCGTGTTGGTGACGCGGATGTTGCGGGCCCGGGCGGCCGTGGTGTCGATCGAGTCGTAGCCGACGCCGAAATTGGCGATGATCTCGAGCTTGGGGAGCTTGTCCATCAGCGCGCCATCGACATTGCCGCCGGCGATGGCGCGGATGCGGGGGGCGATCTCGGCGATCAGCGCCTCCTTGTCGGCGGCCTCGTGCAGCTTGTGCACGGTGTAGCGCGCCGCCAGCTCCCGTTCGCAGCGATCGAGCAGCTTGTGTGTCTGGAGAATCTCTTCCGGCATGGTCCCATCCCTGTGTGCGGAGGTGTTTTAGGGGGGAATTGGGCGGGGGTGAAGCCGACATTGGTGGCAGAGGGGAGATCG
>NZ_JAQGJL010000120.1 GCF_028290645.1 Devosia sp.
GGGGAAGAGCGGAAGGGACGTGGCGGCGCTCATGGGCGTCTCCCGTGGAGGTGCGGTGGGTGCTTTCGGCTTGCCCGCGTGTAGCACGGCGGCGGCAAAGATTCCAAGGGATGGTAGTGCCGGACTCGTGAGGCAACCAAATGGGGCGTTTCGGGGTTCATTGAGATCGTCTGCAATAACAAGAACACGTGGAGACCTTCAAAATGAACAAGATCGCTTCCGCCGCCGTCGCGACCGTTCTCGCCGGCATCATGGCAATCCCCGCCCCGGCCAGCGCCGCTACCATCAGCTTCGGCATGGGCCAGCAGCAGCGCTACGTTTCCAGCCAGTGCCTCTCGCATCCGAACTGGCGTGGCTGCGATGACTGGCGCCGCAACCACAACCGCTGGGGCTCCAACGACTACCGCAACTGGTATCGCTGGAACCGGCCCTACCTGGGCAATTTCGCGGCCGGCCTGTTCGGCTTCGCCGTAGGCGCCGCCCTCGCCAGCAGCGTCAACCGCGACAATAGCGGCTTCGACGAGCACGTCGCCGCCTGTGAGGACCGGTATCGGTCGTACAATGCCGAGACCGATATGTTCTACGGCTATGACGGCCGCTACCACCGCTGCAACCTCTAACCGTTGAGCTTTGGGAGCGCCCTCCGGGCGCTCCCAACCTAGTTCTTGGGCGGGCGCTCGAAATGCACGAGGCGCCCTGTGCCGCGTTCCGCGGCCCTCCAGTGAGCGACGTCGAAGTCCAGTACAGCGATGGCGCCGGTCGGGAACCTGTCCATCAGCCGGGCGAGCGCCTGGGGATCGCCCTTGCCGGCGAGTAATGTCGCCGTTTCCTCTGTGGCCGGGTTGTGCCCCACCAGCATCAGCACGCCCGCATCGCCGCCATCCCTTGCGATGACGTCGATATAATCCTCGTCTCGCTGCTCGTAGAGTTCATCGCTCCACACCACCTCGCCCTGGCGCAGATCGGCGTCCAGGCGGGCCATTGCCAGTTCCAGCGTCTCGCGCGTCCGTCGTGCCGGCGAGCAGAGAATAATCTCCGGGACGAGCTTGAGCCTCGCCAGCGTGTCGCCGATCCACGCGGCCGCCTCGAGCCCACGCTCCGCCAGCGGCCGGTCGATGTCCGCGAGGCCCGGATCATCCCAGGCAGATTTGGCATGGCGCACGAGAATGAGGCGGAGCATCTATAACCATCCAGCAGGGTACCCGGATCGTACTCCGCATCGGCCAGTGTGCAATGGGATGGCTGCAATCGCCGGGATGCGGCCTTGCTGCACCCCCGGCCCGGGGCCAAGCGGCTATAGTGCGGCAATGATTCGCATGAGCCTGACCCCACAATGAGCGCCGACAAGACCCTTCCCCCGGACGGCGAGGACAACCAGGTCGTCGATCTGCGCCACGCGCTCGAAGAGCGCTACCTCTCCTACGCGCTCTCCACTATTACGCAGCGCGCCCTGCCCGATGCCCGCGATGGGCTGAAGCCGGTGCACCGCCGGATCCTGCACGCCATGCGCCTGCTGCGGCTCGATCCCGATGGCGCCTACAAGAAGTCCGCCAAGGTCGTCGGCGACGTGATCGGCAGCTTCCATCCGCACGGCGACCAGTCGATCTACGACGCCATGGTCCGCCTCGCGCAGGACTTCGCCATGCGCTACCCGCTGGTCGATGGGCAGGGCAATTTCGGCAATATCGACGGCGACGGCGCCGCAGCCTATCGCTACACCGAAGCCCGCATGACCGAGGTGGCCTCGCGGCTGCTCGAGGGCATCAACGAGAACGCGGTCGACTTCAAGCCGACCTATGACGGCGCCACCGAGGAACCCTCGGTGCTCCCCGCCAACTTCCCCAACCTTCTTGCCAACGGCTCGCAGGGCATCGCGGTCGGCATGGCGACCTCGATCCCGCCGCACAACGTCGCCGAGATCTGCGATGCGGCGCTGCACCTGATCATGAACCCATCGGCGACCATCGCCGAGCTGATGCATTTCATCCCCGGCCCGGATTTCCCGACCGGCGGCATCCTCGTCGAGGACGCCGCTTCGATCGCCAATTCCTACGAGATCGGCCGAGGCTCGTTCCGCCTCCGCGCGCGCTGGGTGCGCGAGGATAAGGGACGCGGCGTCTACCAGATCGTCGTCACCGAGATGCCGTATGGCGTCCAGAAGTCGAAGCTGGTCGAAAAGATCGCCGAACTGCTGCTGGCAAAGAAGCTGCCGCTCCTGAAGGACATCCGCGACGAGAGCGCCGACGATGTGCGCCTCGTCATCGAGCCGCGCGCCGGCACCGTCGATCCCGCCATCCTGATGGAGCAGCTGTTCAAGCTCAGTGACCTCGAGCAGCGCATCCCGCTCAACCTAAACGTGCTCGACAAGGGCACGGTGCCCCGGGTGATGAGCCTCAAGGAAGCGATCGTCGCCTGGCTGGAGCACCGAAAGGACGTGCTGGTCCGCCGCACCCGGCACCGGCTCGCCGAGATCGCACGTAGGCTCGAGGTGCTCGACGGCTATATCATCGCCTACCTCAACCTCGATGAGGTGATCCGCATCATCCGCGAGGAGGACGACGCCAAGGCCTCGCTGATGGCGGCGTTCGATCTCTCGGACGTGCAGGCCGAAGCCATCCTCAACATGCGGCTCCGCTCGCTGCGCAAGCTCGAGGAGATCGAGCTTCGCACCGAGCACAAGAGCCTCACCGAGGAAGAGGCGCATCTCGAAGCGCTGATGGCGTCGGACAGGAAGCAGTGGGGCGAGATCACCACGCAGATCAACGAGCTGAAGAAGGCCTATCCCAAGCTCGACGCCAAGGGGCAGCCGCATCCGATCGGGCGCCGCAAGACCGACTTCGCGACCGCGATCGATGTCGACCACGACGAAGTCTCCGCCCAGATGATCGAGCGCGAGCCGATCACGGTGATCCTCTCCGAAAAGGGCTGGATCCGCTCGATGCGCGGCCACACCACCGAGATCGACGAGAAGGGCTTCAAGACCGGCGACCGGCTGAAACTCTTCCTCCACGCCCAGACCACCGACAAGCTGCTGCTGCTCTCCACCGGTGGCAAGGTCTTCACCCTCGCCGGCGACCGCCTCCCCGGCGGCCGCAGCCAGGGCGAGCCGGTGCGGCTGATGGTCGATATCGAGGAAGGCCAGGACCTGGTCGATCTCTTCGTCTACCGCCCCGGCCGCAAGCGGGTCATCGCCTCGCGCAAGGGCGACGGTTTTGTCGTCTCCGAGGACGAGCTGATCGCCAACACCCGCAAGGGCAAGCAGGTCCTCAACGTCTCCGGCTCCGAGGAAGCGCGGCTGATCGTCCCCGTCGATGGCGACATGGTCGCGGTCATCGGCGAGAACCGCAAGATGGTGGTGTTTGGCCTCGCCCAGCTGCCAGAAATGGGCCGCGGCAAGGGCGTGCGGCTGCAGAAATACAAGGACGGCGGCCTGAGCGACCTCAAGACCTTCCCCTGGGCCACCGGCCTCACCTGGATGGATTCGTCGGGCCGCACCTACACCAAGACGATGGCCGAGCTGGCCGAATGGGTCGGCGAACGCGCCTCAGCCGGCCGGCAGCCGCCGACGGGGTTCCCGCGGAATAATCGGTTCGTGGGGTAAGGCCTTCACTGTCTCGCGCTTCGAGCGATCCAACCCTCTCCCCGACGGGGAGAGGAATGGCACCGAGTGTGCCGCAGCTATTCTTCTCCCGTCGAGGAGAAGGTGGCGCGTACCGCCGGATGAGGGATCTTCGGACTACTCCAGCCTTCTCCACCCCAGCGGCCCGCGCTGCACCTCGAGCGGCCGGAACCGGCCCTTGTAGGCCATCTTGGGCGAGTCCTTCACCCAGTACCCCAGGTACACGTAGGTGAGCGCCGCGAGCTTCACCTGCTCGATGTGGTCGAGGATGAGCAGGTTCCCGAGGCCGCGCTTATCGAGGTCAGGATCGTAGAAGCTGTAGACCATCGACAGCCCGTCAGGCATCACGTCGGTCAGCGCCACCGCCACCAGCGGGCGCTGCGGGTGGGAATTCAGCCGGTACTCCACCACCACGGTCTGCACCGGGGTGTCCTCGACCATGTACTCGTAGTCGACGAAGCTCATCTGCGTCATGCCGCCGCCGGCGTGGCGGGCTTCGAGGTAGCGCTTGAACAGCGCAAACTGCTCGGCGGTGGCGCGCGGCTGGCACACCTCCACCGCAACATCGACATTGGCCTTGAGGATGCGCCGGTAGCGCGCCGAGGCGACGAATTCCTGCGCCACGATGCGGACCGACTGGCAGGCCGAACAGCCGTCGCAGGCGGGGCGATAGATGAGGTTCTGGCTGCGCCGGAAGCCGTTGTCGCTCAACAGGTGATGGAGCGAAGAGGCCCGCCGGCCGGTGAGGTGGGTGAAGAGCTTGCGCTCCTGGCGGCCCGGCAGATACGGGCACGGCATGGCCGCCGTGAGAAAAAGCTGGGTGTTCTCGGGCGTCTGATCGGTCATCGTCGTCCTTCGAGCGATCCGATCAGGATAGACGCGACGACGGGACCCGGCAATGGCCGATCACGAAGGCGCACTGGATCACGCAGAGTGCATGTTCCCGGCGCGCCAGAAACGCTGCATGGGCGAGCGGCGGATCATCAGGGTGCCCACCACGAGGTCGTGGATCATCTGCTGACGCGGCGTGAACAGCGCGAAGACGATCGAGAACGGCCAGGAGATCCAGACGGTTACCCAGAACAGGATGGGGTGGATAAGGATTGCCCAGCCATCGAGCGGCCTGCCGCGCACCGGCGTGAGCACGATGTCCATCGCCTGCATGCCCACGGTCGCCCGCATGGGCGAACCCAGGGTTGCGGCATAGTAGCCCAGGATGGCGAGCGGAATGATGACCGGCAAGGCAAGGAAGCCGAGCCCGAGGGTCACGATGCCCAGCACGGCGCCGAACAGCAGCGCCACGACTGTGATGAACCCGATGATCACGCAGTCGATCAGCCAGGCCACAGCCCGGCGCAGCAACACGCCCTCGAACAGCTCGGGAGCAGTCGCGCGGTCGGGAAGGTTGTCGGTCATCGGGGTGCCCTCGTTCACGAGGGAAAAGATGGGGACCGCTGGGGCTGGGACAAGTGGCGGGCTAAAAAAACGCGATCACCGACCCCCACCCCTGTCCCCTCCCC
>NZ_JAQGJL010000160.1 GCF_028290645.1 Devosia sp.
ACTCGTAGAACAGCCGCGCCGGCTCGATCTGCATCCCCATCATCGTCGCGTCCCCCTGCAACCCACTACAGGACGGAATCACGACCACGACCACCGATCAACCGCAGACTAAATCAACGATATCGGCCAGAACCAGCCCCAGCCCGAGCTGCACCGCCGTCCCTAACCCTCCACCCGCTTCCGCCCGCGCTGGCCTGCCAGCTGGCTGATCGTCGCGCGGAGCGCCGCGGGCTTTACCGGCTTGGTCACCACCGTCACGCCACGATCCTCGGCCAGCGCCCGCACGGCCGGGCTGCGGTCGGCCGTCACCAGTGCGGCCGGCAGGTGTCCGCCGACATTGTGGCGTAGCCACTCGATCGCATCGAGCCCCGAGGTCTGGTCGAGGTGATAGTCCATCAGCACCAGGTCCGGCAGCCAGCCGAGCAGCAGCCCGTCCTTGTCGATGTCCTTGAGCGAGCGGGCCGAGCGCACGTCGCACCCCCAGCCACCCAGCAGCCCCTCCATCGCATCGAGGATGGCCCGCTCGTTGTCTACGCAGAGGATCCTGAGCCCGGTGAGGTTCGAAACCGGCTCGCGCACCGGCGCCGCATCGGGCGCCACCTTGGGCGAGCGGTGGTAGGGCAGGTAAAGCGAGAAGCGCGAGCCGCGCCCCTCCTTGCTCTCGAGTTCCAGCGTCAGCCCCAGCGCCGTGACGAGACGCCTGACGATCGACAGCCCCAGCCCCAGCCCCTGCGCCATGCGCGCCCCATGCTCGAGCCGGCTGAACTCGGCAAAGATCAGCGCGTGTTGGTCCTTGTTGAAGCCGATGCCCGTGTCGATCACGTCGAACCGCACCCGCGCGCCCCTGAGCCGCGCCCCCACCAGCACCCGCCCGCCCGGCCGCGTGTACTTGATGGCGTT
This sequence comes from Devosia sp., assembly GCF_028290645.1. Classification (GTDB taxonomy): domain Bacteria; phylum Pseudomonadota; class Alphaproteobacteria; order Rhizobiales; family Devosiaceae; genus Devosia_A. Next base: position 901 of record NZ_JAQGJL010000160.1, read on the forward strand.
GGAAACGAGGTTCTGGATGATCCGCGCCACCAGCGCCCGGTCGCCCGCCACCGCCAGCGAGGTGTCGACCAGCCGCAGGTCGACATCCTTCTTCAGCGCCAGCGGCGCGAACTCCACGTCGATCTTCTTCAAGAGGTCCCGCACCTGGAAGGGCACGACCCCCGGCTTCAGCGCACCCGCGTCGATCCGCGAGATATCGAGCAGCGCCGACATGATCTCCTCGACCGCCGTCAGCGACGCCTCGATCGAATGCGCGAGGTCGTCGAGCCCGGTGCCGCCGGCCCGCTCCACCAGCGTCGAGGTATAGAGCCGCGCCGCGTTCAGCGGCTGCAGCAGGTCGTGGCTCGCCGCCGCGAGAAAGCGCGTCTTGTCGCGGTTGGCCGCATCTGCCTTGGCGCGGGCCACCTCGAGTTCCGAGTTCACCCGGATCAGCGCCGCGGTGCGCTCCTCGACCCGCCCCTCGAGCGTCTGGTTGATGCTGGCGAGCTCGGTCTCCGCCGCCACCCGGGCGGTGACGTCGGCAAAGCTGATCACCAACCCGCCATCGGGCAGGCGCGAGGAATGAAACTCCAGCACCTGGCCCTTGGCGCCGAGCCGCTGGCTCACCGTGGTATGTGATTGCGTCAGCGTCTGCACCCGCTGGGCAGCCAGCGAGATCGCGTCCCCGGACCCCAGGTCGCCGCGCCGCGCCACGTAGAGCGCCATGTCGTAGAGCGCCGTTCCCGAGCGCACCAGCTCCGGCGGCACCGCCAGCAACTCGGCATAGCGCGAGTTCGACGTAACCAGCCGCAGGTCGCGATCGAACACCGCGATCCCCTGCGGGATGAAGTCGATCGCCTGCCTCAGCGAATCCTGTCTGTCGGTCAGCGTCGCGATCATCTCGTTTCCGTACCCGCGGGCCAGTATCTGCCCCCCGCCACCCCCTCGCAAGGCCACACAAAGTCGAGACCCCGATCCTCCCCCGCAACGCGGGGGGAGGGCGACTGGCGAGGGCGGTGGAGGGGGCACGCCGCCGCGCCCTGCCGCAGCCAGTTGCTTTGTCGCCCGGAAAGCGAAAAACTCAACGCCGGGCGCGGCTTGGGTCATTGGCCGCACGAGGCGCCGCCGGGCGCGGGCAACCAAGGGGAACGGCATGTTCAGGGAATTCCGCGATTTCGCCCTCAAGGGCAACGTCATCGACCTCGCCATCGGCGTCATCATCGGCGCCGCCTTCGGCGCCATCGTCTCGTCCATCGTCGACGACGTCTTCATGCCGCTGATCGGCGTGGTGCTCAGGGGCATCGATTTCTCGAACCTGTTCATCGTCCTCAACAACCCCGGCAACGTGCCGGTCCCCACCGTCGCCGCCGCCAAGGCTGCCGGCGTCGCCACCCTCAACTACGGGCTGTTCATCAACGCCGTGGTGAAGTTCGCCATCATCGCCTTCGTGCTCTTCCTCGTGGTCAAGGCCATCAACCGCTTCCGCCGCGAGGAAGCCGCCGCCCCGGCAGCACCGCCCGCCCCGACGACGGAGGAGAAGCTGCTGACCGAGATCAGGGACGCGATCAAGGCGCAGAAGTAGGGAGGCTCCGACACGGGGCGCTTCCAGCGAAACTTCGCCGGAGGTGCCATCATTCCTGGGAGATAGGAATATCCTCCTTGACACCTCTGTTCAAGGCATTTATCCCTAAATCCGCTAAGCGTTCGCGCATACGTAGTTCTTCTAATCGGACCGCGGGAACACTTATTGCATGCTGTACGCCGATATTTCATCGCGTCGGCAGGTTGTGAGTACTGACAAGAACAGCCGTGTAACGCCTCTCACCGTCTCCGGCGGAGAGCTTTCGGCTGTGGATATTCCAGCGTACCAACACCGGGTTTTGCGCCGTTTGCTGTCGGAGGACGTCGTGACTGAATCATTCTATTACCCTTCATTTCTGCATCGCGACCGCATGGTGCATATCCTCGATGCCGACGCCGCGACCTGCGAGGCGTTGAGCGTCCTGTTCCGGCTCGAGGGGTTCCAGACAGCGTTTTCGGTCGATGCCTCGGGCTTTCTCACCGCCGCCGAGCGCCGCCGGCCCGACGTCGCCATCGTCAATTTTCGCGTCGGCAACGAGGATGGGCTGGCCATCCTCAAGCGCATCAAGACCATGCGCACCGGCACCCCGGTGTTCATCCTCGAGGACCGGCCCGAGGTCGATTCCGCCGTGTTGGCGATGAAGGCGGGCGCCTCGGACGTCTTCACCAAGCCCATCGAATCCGAGCGCCTGGTGCGAGCCGTCCGCGAGACGCTGCGGCACGACATCCGGCTCGGCCCCGTCGCCGAAGGCGGCCACCGCCGCGTCGAGGTGCGCGGCTTCGACCAACTCACCCCGCGCGAGCGCGAAGTGCTGCAGCTCATCACCAACGGCCAGTCCAACAAGGAAGCCGGGCGCGAACTCGGCATCTCGCCGCGCACCATCGAGGTGCACCGCGCCCGCGTCATGGAAAAGCTCGGCGCCCGCAACACCGCCGACCTGATGCGGATCGTGCTGACGAGCTGAGGTTTTCGATGCGGGCGGGCGTAGGCCGGGGCTCGGCCGCGTTCCGTTAACAAGCTCGGTGTCATCCCAGCGAAGGCTGGGATCCAACTCACGGCTCGCGCAGGTGGAGAAATGGATCCCAGCTTTCGCTGGGATGACATCGGTGTTGGGGCCTGTGTCGTTGGTCGCTTCTGCCGAAGCGCACCTTCGATGGCGGCGTCCGCAGCCGCCCTAAGGGCATCCCACTCGCGGAGAAATACCCCTCATCCGCCCTTCGGGCACCTTCTCCCACAAGGGAGAAGGCGACGGCGTCAGCCGCCCGCGCCGGTCAGCGTCAAATCCCCGCTCGTCAGCTTGTCGGCGCTGACCTTGCTGGTCGGCCGCTCGCGCTGCAGCTCGAGGCTGGCCCATACGCTCACCAGCGCGTGGCGCAGCTCGATGATCATCTCGTCGGTATGGAACGGCGTCGGGGTGATCCGCAGCCGCTCGGTGCCCTTGGGCACGGTGGGGTAGTTGATCGGCTGGATGTAGATGTGGTGCTTTTCGAGCAGCATGTCGCTCGCCGCCTTCACCAGGCGGGCGTCACCCACGATCACCGGCACGATATGCGTATCGGTCTTCAGCACCGGCAGGCCGGCGTCGCCGAGGATGTCCTTCGTTAGCTGCGTCTGGCGCTGCTGGGCCTCGCGCTCTGCCGATGACACCTTGAGGTGCTCGATCGAGGCACAGGCCGCCGCGCACAGCGCCGGGGGCAGGGCGGTGGTGAAGATGAATTCCGGTGCATAGGAGCGCACCGCGTCGATGATCGCCCGGTTGGCGGCGATATAGCCGCCCATCACGCCAAAGCCCTTGGCGAGCGTGCCCTCGATGATGTCGATCCGGCCCATCAGCCCGTCGCGATCGGCAATGCCGCCGCCGCGTGGCCCGTAGATGCCCACCGCATGCACTTCGTCGATATAGGTGAGCGCGCCGAACTCCTCGGCGAGGTCGCAGATCTCGGCGATCGGTGCCACGTCGCCATCCATCGAGTAGACCGATTCGAAGGCGATGAGCTTGGGGCGCTTGCGATCGACCGAGGCGAGCAGCTCGCGCAGGTGCGCGACGTCGTTGTGCCGGAAGATCCGCTTTTCCATGCCGGACTGGCGCACGCCCTGGATCATCGAGGCGTGGTTGAGCTGGTCCGAAAAGATCACGCATTCGGGCAGCAGCCGCGCCAGGGTCGAGATCGCAGCTTCGTTGGAGACGAACCCCGAGGTGAAGACCAGCGCCGATTCCTTGCGGTGCAGGTCCGCGAGCGAACGCTCGAGCTCGACCAGCGGGCGGTTGGTGCCCGAGATGTTACGGGTGCCGCCGGCGCCGACGCCGAGTCGCGCCGCGGTGTCCTGCATGGCCGCGATCACCTTGGGATGCTGGCCCATGCCGAGATAGTCGTTCGAGCACCAGATGGTGATCTCGCGCTGGTTGTCCGCCGAATCCCGGTAGATGGCCCGGGGAAAACGCCCGGCGATTCGCTCGAGGTCGGCAAAGACGCGGTAGCGCTTTTCCTGCCGCAAGGTGTCGACGGCGTCCTCGAAAAACCCGCGATAGTCCATTGTACCACTCTCGTAGCGCAGGTCCCGCCTGCTCGCGACCCCATCGGCGCGCAGACTGCTAGTCCTGCGGCGGACGGATTGACATAGGTCAATTCGCCGCGCGGAGGCCGATGCAAGTCATTGGCGGACCTGCGTCTTGCGCGACGACCTTGCAACCATTCTAAACCGTGGCGGCCCCGCTGCCAATCATACTCAAGTGCGTGGCGCGGATCGGCCGGGCGGTCGAGGGGGACGCCGTTCAGAATGGGTTCAGCCCGCCCGTGCGAGTTGCCCCAATGCCATTCGGCGGATGCGTGTTAACGGCCTGGTAGCCTTTACGTTGACCCGGCCTTGGCGTCGTCTAGTATCAGCCCACACGGAATAGGGGATCCGCCATGAAGAGCTTCTCGTCGTCCAGCTTTGCCAACGACCACGCCGAAGTGCTCGATCTGGCGCTCGCCGCAGTCAACAAGCATCCGCAGGCGCTGTTCACCGATTTCCAGTGGTTCCTCTACGAGGCGCGCGACACGGTGTTCTTCACCGCCGCCTCGAAGTCGAGTTTCGACAAGGACTCGATCGGCAATCTCGTCGCCGACATGGTCGCGCTGGCCCCGCAACTGACCCACGGCTTCGTCGGGGCCCGCCCGGGCCAGCCCTTCCCCAAGCACCTGCTCGACGCCATCACCCATGTCGAGGAAGTCGACGAGTTCGACGGCTACCCCGACAAGTGGATATCGAAGTCTCCCGACATCTTCGCCCGCGATGACCTGCCGCTGTTCCGCGTCTCGGCCGTCGTCCGCCGCGGCGGTCCCGATGCCGAGGGCCGTGCCTCGATGATCCAGGTGCGCTCGAGCCATGCGCTGCTCGAAGGCTCCGACTCGGCTCTGCTCACCCGCTCGGCCTCGGCCGGCCACGGCATCATGAGCGACAAGTCGAACAAGGTCTCGCTCGGCTCGCGGCTGAAGGGCAAGCTCCGCGGCTGGTCGATGACCTGGAGCTACATCATCCTCGCCAACCTGCTGTCGCCGGCCGACAAGCCCTGGGGCTTCAAGACCCTGGCGCTGAAGCGCCACCGGCTGCGGCTGCTCGCCAACAAGCTCGGCGTGCGCCAGCGCTCGCTGATGTTCGCGCTCGTCACTTACGCGCTCAACGGCGAAGGCGCCGAAAAGCACATGTCGCACAAGGTGATCGGCGCCGCCTACACCATGCTCGACGGCAAGCGCCACGACGCGGACGACGATTTCTTCCGCGTCCGGGCGCTGCAGGCCAAGTTCAAGGTGCACGGCGATTTCGTCACCTTCGTTCGCGAGGTCGACGACACGGTCGGCAAGATCGAGCAGAAGGACATCACCAAGTTCCAGGTGATGATGAACTCGATGTTCAAGACCCTGCGCGGGCTGAACACCATGTGGAAGGGCCTGCCGGGCAAGCGCTTCTGGCGCTTCAACGGCGGCATGCACATCGTGCTGACCCTGGTCCCGCCGCACCGCACCTACGGCCCGATGACGCACGGCATGATGGAGCCGATCTATTGCGGCGCCTGGCACCCGGCAGCCAACATCTGCACCTTCTGCCCCGGCCGCGAATACGTGACGCTGAACTTCTCGATGGAAACCCGCCACATCGCCAACGTGGAGAAGATCAACGCGCTGCTCGACAAGGTCGAGGCGATGGACCTCGCCCCGACCAGCCGCAAGGTGGTCGAGGACGAGGCGATCTGAGGCTGGCCGCGATATCGCCCCAGCTCATCTCCCCCGCAGGGGAAGAGATCGGCACCGAGATATCCCTCAACCAGCGAACCCCGCCACCCGCGCCACCACCATATCGTGGTCCGACAGCACCTCGCCGTCGGGCGCCAGTGACGGGACGATGCGGCTCTCTTCCACCACCAGCCCGCGCGTCAGGAACCAGTCGATCTTCCACGTCCCGTGCGGCTTGTGGCTGACCCGGCTGGGACGGGTGGTTGTCTGGTCGAGCGGGCCGCCGTGCAGCTCGAAGCCGCGGCCGAGCGCATGCGCGAACAGCGTTTCCTCCGCTCCGTCCCGGCTGACCAGCGCGGCATTGAGGTCGCCGCCGATGATCACCGGCGTATCGCCTGCCAGCTGGTCGATCGCATCGATCAGCCCCTTGATCTGCCTTTCGCGATAGGCCGCATTGGCGGCATTCTCGAGATGCACCGACACCGCGTAGAGCGGCCCCTCAGTCGTCATCACGCTCGCCGCGATGGCGCAACGCGTGCCGATCCGATGCGCCGGGCTTTCCGGCTTGAACCAATGCCCGTGCGGCTCAAGCCGGATCATCACCGGCGCCTGCAGCGCCCCGCGCGCCAGCAGCGCGTTGCCGTGAAAGCCATGCAGGTTGAAGTCGTCCTCGCAGAACTCGAGCTCGACTTCCGCGCCGAGTTCCAGCTCCAGGAACTCGACCCCGAACGCATGCGCCATCCCGAGCTCGGTGGCGACGTCGCGCGCGGTATGGCGCTGCCCGGTGCGCGCCATGCCGTTGTCGACCTCCGACAGGAGCGCGATGTCGGCGCCCTCGCGCTTCAACAGCTCCGCCGATTTCTCCACCGCATAGCAGCGCTCGAGGTTCCACGTGGCCACGGTCAGCGGGAACGACAGCTGCGCCGCGTGGGCCGCCGCCGGCGCCTCGACACGCTGCAGGCACTGGAGGCTGGCCATGGCCGCGGCATGATTGGCTTCGGTCCGCTCAAGCGCTGCGAGCCGGCCGCGCTCCTCGAGTGAGGGACCGATGAGGGCAGCCATCTGCGCCGGCTTGACGAGATCGAGGGACATGGCGCGAACACTTCGTGGGGTGATGGAACGCCCCACCTAGCCAGCCCACATGTCGTGCCGGTGACAATCGTACCGCACCGTACGCCTCACCCGGTTGCCGCCTTGCCGGGCGCTTTCCCTCACGCTAAATCCCCCCGCCAGCAATCGGTTTTCCGGGGAACTTCATGTCCGACTACGCCAGCTATCCCAGCCTCAACGGCATGCCCGTGATCGTCTCGGGCGGTGCCTCGGGCATCGGCGAGGGGATCGTCCGCGCCTTCGCCGCGCAGGGCAGCAAGGTGGGCTTCGTCGACATCGCCGCCGAAGCAGGGGAGAAGCTCGCGGCGGAACTCAATGCCGCAGGCGCCAGCGTGCAGTTCACCCGCTGCGACATCACGGACATTCCGGCCTACCAGGCCGCCATCAAGGGCTTCGAGGCGGCGCACGGCCCGACCCTGGCGCTGGTCAACAACGCCGCCAACGACCAGCGGCACGACATCGCCGACATCACCCCGGAAGCCTGGGACGAGCGCATCGCCGTCAACCTGAAGCACGCCTTCTTCGCCGCCCAGGCGGTGGCCCCGGGCATGGTGGCGGCCGGCCGCGGCTCGATCATCAATTTCGGTTCGGTGAGTTGGATGGTGCTGTCCTCGCAGCTCACCGTCTACACCGCCGCCAAGGCCGCCATGCACGGCATGTCGCGCTCGATGGCGCGCGAATACGGCAAGCACGGCGTGCGCGCCAACACGCTGGTGCCGGGCTGGATCATGACCGAGCGGCAGCTGACCCTGTGGGCCACCGAGGAAGGGCTGAAGGCGCTCGACGCGCAGCAGGCGCTGAAGGGCCGGCTCTACCCCGAGGACATCGCACGCATGGTGCTGTTCCTCGCCGCCGACGATTCACGGATGATCTCCGGCCAGGATTTCGTCGTCGACGGCGGCTGGGCGCACGGCTAGCGCACCGGGCGAACCTGATCTAACGTCTGCGCCGGGCAAAGGCAGCGGCGAACACCTTGCTGCCGCAATCGGTGGCGAGAACGTGCGCCAAGACCTACGGGGGACGTCAATGAAATCGAAGATTCTGATCGCCGGCCTCGCGGCCCTGTCGCTGAGCGCCTGTACCTCGATCAACCCCTTCACCGGCGAGAGCCAGATCTCGAACACCACAGGCGGGGCGCTGATCGGTGCGGGCGGCGGCGCGGTGGTCGGCGGCATCATCGGCGCGGCGACCGGCAGCGACCCGCGGGTCGCGGCGCTGATCGGCGCCGGCGTCGGCGGGCTGACCGGCGCGGCGATCGGCAGCTACATGGACCAGCAGGAAGCCGAGCTGCGGGCGCAGCTGCAGGGCACCGGCGTTTCGGTCACGCGCGTCGGCCAGCAAATCATCCTCAACATGCCGTCCAACATCACCTTCTCTACCGACTCCGCGACCGTGCAGCCGCAGTTCAACGAGACGCTGGTCTCGGTGGGCCTGGTGCTCAAGAAGTTCAACAAGACCGTCATCGACGTCTACGGCCACACCGACTCCGAGGGGTCCAACACCTACAACCTGGACCTCAGCCAGCGGCGCGCCACCTCGGTCGCCACCATCCTCGCCAGCCAGGGTGTCGACCAGCGCCGCTTCTACATCACCGGTAAGGGCGAGGAGGATCCGATCGCCTCGAACGCCACCGAGTCCGGCCGCTCGCAGAACCGCCGCGTCGAAATCCAGCTCTCGCCCATCCAGGGCTGAGTTCCGGATCGAGCAGTTTCGAGGCCCGGGTCAGTCCCCCGGGCCTTTTTCACGGGGTTGTCGTCTGCTGCGGCGCCGTCACGGGCGTGCCGGGGACCACTCCGGTCCCGGGATTGCCCATCAGCAGCTGGAAGAACAGCAGGATCGCCGCGACGATCACCAGCCCGAGCACGCCGTACCGCCACCAGCCGGTCGGCCCCGTGGCGCCCACCGTCTCCTCGACATTGCCGGTAACCTCGAGCTCGGAGTTCTCCGGCAGCGCAATCGGCATGCCGTTCTCGTCGATCAGCTGATCGACATCGGCAACCGTCGGCTCACGCTTCACATCCACAGTCGCCATTTCGGCTCTCCCCGGTGATGAAGAAAGATGAAATGGCCCCGCCGCCCGATTGGTTCCGACGCCGCGGCTGCGCGTCGTTGCACAGGGCTCCGTAGCCCGGACCGATAGTTTCTCGAAAGCTTAGCCACACCGAGTTGGGGAGGGGTG
>NZ_JAQGJL010000240.1 GCF_028290645.1 Devosia sp.
TTGGAGGGGATGGTGTCGTCGCGGTGGATTTCGGTGGTCGCCGAGGCGGTCTTCAATTCGAGCGCGAAACCGACCGGCGGATCGAAGCCATAGTTCTCGACGCAGGGCTCGGGGCGGGTCGAGGGAAAGCTCGATAGGGTCAATGTCGAGGATTCGGCCGGGGGATCGAGGCCGAGGCCCGGAGCGCCGAAGGTGATGCTGGAGCCGTCATGGCCGGGCTCGCCGTCGCCGTTCAGGGCCACGGTGACGGCCGGCTCGGTGATGCCCAGTTCCTCGAAGGCCTTCGCCGCCGCCGCCGCCGACCTCTCCCGCACTGCAGCAAAGCCCGGCGCTTCCTCTTCATCGCGGATGCGGAAGGGCGACTCGCCGACCCACTGGTCGGCTTCGACATCAAGGATGAAGATGTTGGAATAGGGAAAGCCCGAGCCGTCCTGGACGCCGAATTCCTCAAAGCCGAAATAGCGGCCGTCGGCGGAAAAGCCCAGTGGAGCGAAATTGGCGGCGTCGCCCGCCAGCGCCGGCAGCGCCGCAAGGGCGAGAACGCCGATACTAGCGGCCAGTCGAACCAAAGCCGCCGGCACCACGCGCTGTCGCATCCAGAATCTCCTTGAGTTCGAATTCTACGCCCGAAACCGGGGCCACCACCATCTGCGCGATGCGCTCGCCGCGACGGATGGTGAACGGCGCCTCGCCGTGGTTGATGAGGATCACCTTGATCTCGCCCCGGTAGTCCGCGTCGATCGTTCCGGGGGAATTGAGCACGGTGACGCCGTGCTTAGCGGCGAGCCCGGAGCGCGGCCGGACCTGCGCCTCGTAGCCGGCGGGGAGGGCGATCGCCATGCCGGTCGGCACCAAGGCGCGTTTGCCCGGCTCGATCGTCAGGGTTTCCGAAGCGCCGAGCGCGGCGAGGAGGTCCACTCCTGCCGCGCTCGCGCTTTGCTGTCTCGGAGCCTCGAGGCCCCGGCCGTGATCGAGCCAGGTGAAGGCGATGGTGACCCGATCCGTCATGGTCAGTTGGTGTCGACGACCGCGAAATACTCGGGCGGCAACTGGGCGGTTCCGTCGAGCAGCTCGGTGAACTTCAGCACCACCTCGGCGCCGTTGTCGCCGAGCTTGGTCATGTTGGTGTCGAGGATGCGCTTGCCCTTGATGCGGATGGTGGCCGTGTGACCCTCGAAATAGGCCTTCATCATCGCCGCGGTCTGCGCGTCCTGCTCCTCGCCCTGGGTGATCTGGCTGCTCATCTCGCCGGTCTTGAAGGCGACGCGCACGACCCCCGGGCTCACCACGGTGAAGCTCGCGTCCTCGTTCGGGCCGTCTTCGCTGGTGAGGGTGGCCAGTTCGCCTTCCTTGACGCTGGTGCAGGTGGCGCTGCCATCCGCATTCTCGGTAAGGACGTCGCCCCCGTCCTTGCAGAACGCGTCCGACGAGGTGGCAGCGTCGTCGCCGGCGTCGGCCATCTGCTTGATCATCGGGTAGAAGTCGGCGCCCATCGTCATGGTGGTGGTCGCCTTGCCGGTGGTCTCGGACTGGACGTCGATCTCCGCCGTCATGTCGATACAGCCGGCGAGCGCCGCGCTCAGCGCCAGAACGCCGGCGAGCCGGGCGATTGTCTTCAAGCTCATGCAAGTCTCCTCAACATCGGCCCGCCGCTTCCGACCGCACTCTAGGGTCGCGTCCCAAGCGCTGCAAGCTCATGCCGCCTCGGTATTGCCCCGTTGATGAACGCCGGATGAACTGCTGTTCAGAAGCCGAGGAGCCGCCACAGCGCCACCAGCAGCACCGCGGCGGCGAGCCAGAAACCGGCGATCAGCATGAAGCGGTTGAACTTGCGGCTCGGGGCGTTCTTGTCGCGCTCGTAGTCGTCGAGCGCCACCTCGGCCTTGGTGACGATCGCCGGCAGGCGGGCGAAGGTGGCGACCACGACATCGAAATTGTCCTTCACCTCCTCGAGCCGGCCGAGCGGGCCGGCGGAGCGGCGCACCCAATCGCCAACGATCGGCTCGGAGGCGGTCCAGATGTCGAGCTCGGGGTCGAGCGCCCGCGCCACGCCTTCGACCAGCACCATGGACTTCTGGAGCAGGATCAACTCCGGCCGGGTCTGCATCTCGAAGAGCTCGGTGGTGGCGAACAGCTGCCCGAGGACCTTGGCCATCGAGATGTCGGAGACGCGGCGGCCGTGCTGCGGCTCGCCGATGGCGCGCAGCGACAGCGCGAACTCGTCGATCGACTGGTTGGCGGGGACATAGCCGATCTCGAAATGCCGCTCGGCGATCAGCCGGTAGTTGCGGGTGATGAAGCCGTAGAGGATGTCGGCGAGGAAGCGCCGCTCGCGCCGCGTCAGCCGGCCCATGATGCCGAAATCGACGGCGATGATGTCCTGGGTCCTGGGGTCGGCGAAGAGGTTCCCGGGGTGGAGGTCGGCGTGGAAGAACCCGTCGCGCACGGTGTGGCGGAGGAACGCCTGGAGGAGGTTCGTGGCGAGCGCCTTGCGGTCGACCCCGGCGGCATCGAGCGCCGCGTTGTCGCGGATCGGGATGCCGTCGACCCAGGTAGTGGTGAGCACGGTGTCCGAGGTGAAGTCCCACACCACCCTGGGGATGACGAAGCCCTTGTCGTCCTTGATGTTCTCGTGGAACTCCGAGATCGCCGCCGCCTCGAGCCTCAGATCGAGCTCGATGCGGGCCGAGCGGTCGAGCGTCGCCACCACGTCGACGGGACGGAGGCGCTTCAGCGAGGGCACCAGCGTCTCGGCGAGTTTCGCCCCGGCATACTGGCTCTCGATATCGGCGCGGAAGCGCTCCCGGATATGCGGGCGAAGGATCTTCACCGCCACGGTGCGGCGGCCGGTCTCGTCGGTGAGGGTCGCCTTGTGCACCTGCGCGATCGAGGCCGCGGCGACGGGCGGCGACATGTCCGTGAGTTCCGCCGCTCGCGAGCCGAGCGCCGCGGCAAGCAGGCCCGGGACGAGCTTTTCGTCGAACGGCTCCATCTTGTCCTGCAGGATCGCGAGGTCGGCAGCGACCTCCGCCCCGACGATGTCGGGGCGGGTGGCGAGGGTCTGGCCGAGCTTCACATAGGTCGGGCCGAGCCGGTTGAGCGTGCGGGTCAGCCGCTCGACGCGGCCGCTGCGCCGGACCTCGCTGCGTTCGAACAGGCGCCCGAAGCGGACGCCGGCCTTCATCACCGGCGGCAGCGCCTCGTTGTCGACGATCGACAGCGCGCCTTCGCGCGCCAGGACATAGCCGGCCCGGGCCAGGCGGAAATAGGCGGCGAGCCCCATGGCGTCAGAGCTTCCAGGCCGCGTGCAGCGCCGCAATATTGCCGGTGAAGGGGGTGTGGGTGACGCGCCTGAACCCCGCATCGGCGATCATTCTCGAGAAACGCTCGGGGGTCGGGAAGTTGCGGATCGATTCGACGAGGTACCGGTAGGGCTGGGAATCGCCGGTGACGACCCGGCCGATCGGCGGGATGACGCGGTCGGAAAAGGCCCGGTAGACCTCGGAGAGGAGCGGGGTATCGACCTGGCTGAACTCGAGGCAGAGGAAGCGCGCGCCGCGCTTCAGGACGCGATGGGCTTCCATCAGTGCGACCTCGATGCGCGGCACGTTCCTGATGCCGAAGGCGATGGTATAGGCGTCGAAGCTCTCGTCCTCGAAGGGCAGGGCCTCGGCATTGGCCTCGACGAATTTCACATGCGCCGGGAAGCGCCATTTGTGCGAGCGCGCCTCGCCGACCCGCAGCATGTCGGCATTGATGTCGGCGACGGTGACTTCGGCATAGCCGACCGAGGCATTGACGATGCGCTCGGCGATGTCGCCGGTGCCGCCGGCCATGTCGAGGACGCGGTAGAGAACGCTGCCCTGCTTGGGCGGCGCGAGGCGGGCGACCAGCGCGTCCTTCCAAAGCCGGTGGACGCCGCCGCTCATCAGGTCGTTCATCAGGTCGTAGCGATCGGCGACGCGGTGGAACACGTCGTTGACGAGACCCTGCTTGTCCTCGAGGGGAACGGTCTGTTCGCCGAAATGCGTGGTTTCGCCCATGCGCGGGTCTCCGGATTGCCGGCGTTATAGCGGATGGGCCCGCGGCTTGCCATGCGGGAAAGGCGCGCATGGTTGAGGGCGTAGTCACGAGGGGGAGAGGTGACGGGATGGCGCACGGGCCTTGCCGAGAGCCCCGAGCGCGGCCACATATCGGAGCCGCTTGCGAGGAGCCCCGCCGATGCCCGAACTGCCTGAGGTCGAAACCGTCCGTCGCGGCCTCGATCCCTATGTGACCGGCGCCCGGATCGACAAGGTGACGCTGAATCGCAAGGACCTGCGCTTTCCCTTCCCCGAAGGGTTCAAGGAGGCGCTCGAGGGCGCGACCATCGAGAGCACCGGGCGGCGGGCCAAGTACCTGCTGTTCCGGCTGTCGAACGGCAAGACCTGGCTCAGCCACCTGGGAATGACCGGCGCCTATCGCTTCGAGGACTTCAAGTTCAAGGAACCCTCGCGCTACTACGAGCCCGACGAGGACAGGAAGCACGACCACCTGGTGCTTGAACTGACCCATCCCGAGTACGGCGCGATGAAGCTCATCTATAATGACGCCCGCCGCTTCGGCTTCATGGACCTGTTCGGCGACGAGGCGGAGAGCCCCTTCCTCGCCGGCCTCGGCCCCGAGCCGCTCTCCAACGCCTTCAATGCCTCCGAGATGGCCGAGCGCTTTGAGGGCAAGAAAGCGCCGATGAAGGCAGCGCTGCTCGACCAGCGGGTGGTGGCGGGGCTGGGCAATATCTATGTCAGCGAAGCGCTGCACCGGGCGCACATCCGGCCCGACGTCGAGGCGCGGAAGCTGGTGCTGAAGTCGGGCAAGCCATCGAAGCGCCTCGAGGACCTTGCCGACGGGGTGCGCACGGTGCTGGTCGAGGCGATCGATGCCGGTGGCTCGACGCTACGCGACTTTCGCGCCGCCGATGGCGGGACGGGCTACTTTCAGCATCGCTTTGCGGTATATGACCGCGAGGGCGAGCCGTGCCCCACCCCCGGCTGCCGCGGCATCATCAAGCGGATCGTCCAGTCGGGGCGCTCGAGCTTCTTCTGCCCGGTGTGCCAGCACTAGCACTGTGGGGCGAACCGCCCCGGGGGAATCCAGTTGACGTCCCCGGCACTCGCGACTATACAGCGCCAACTTGGCGGCCCGAGATGCCGCCGATTTCATTTCATCGCCCCTGGATAGCCGGCTTCGTGGTGGGCCAGCGGGTTGAAGCGCCAAAGAGGAATTGATGGCCAATACTGCTTCCGCCAAGAAGGCCACCCGCAAGATCGCGGCCCGTACCGAAGTAAACAAGTCGCGCCGCTCGCGCATGCGCACCTTCGTCCGCAAGGTCGAGGAAGCCATCACTGCCGGCGACCACAAGGTGGCGTTCGAAGCCCTCAAGGCAGCCGAGCCCGAGATCGTGCGCGCCGCTCAGAAGGGCATCGTCCACGCCAACGTGGCGGCCCGCAAGGTGAGCCGCCTCAACTCGCGCGTGAAGGCCCTGCAGGCTTAACGCCCGCAGCTTCTACTGCCCCGAAATGGTACAGGGCTCCCGCATAGGGAGCCTTTGCTTTTTGGCGTGGGCGTGACGACTTGTTTCGAACCGGTTCTCCTCAAGTGTGACCAGTTTGCGACAGTTTTCTTTCAGAGTTATACCGAGCCCAAACCCCAGCGTTTCCGGGCCTTTGCGGACCTCTGTCATGCGATTTTCATGCACATCGCTGGAATGAAATGCCGCATTGCCGCCCCGCTTGCCACAATTGGCGCGCGCCCCGAAAAGGCCACGAAATCCCGATTCCCCCTTGAGTCACTGCGCCTTGGTTTTGGCGCCCCGGAGAGTCTCCTCGAAAGGATTTTGCAAGACTTGCGAGTCAACCCCCTCCCGGCAAAAAACCCCCGTTGATTGGCAAAAAGCCCCCCTCTAAGATGGCTCTACTGGCTTGGGACAAACGGCAACAGAACCGAGCAACTTAGCCAGGGTGCGTACGAGAGTGCTGACTTGAGATCGAGGCTGAAAGACGGTTTAGGACTCGGCCTACAGTTTTGGGCAACTCCCCTCGTGATCTGGATTGGCAAGTATTTTATTTAGTCTTGCGTTTGCGTAGGACGTTACGGTAGCCGGGCGCGATCAGCGGCCTGGTCCAAGTAAAATAGTCATGACGACTGAACCGCGGCGCAGTTCGCGGATCGAATAGGTTTGTCCGCAGGAACGGACGAGCAGGGTTTGGCGGAGCTGTGCCCGTGGGGCAGCGAAAGAACAGGATTTGGGGCTTAATCAAATGGCGATGAACGCGGCGGCGGGGCGTGCCGAATGGATAGCGAGTGCTGGTGGCGGAAAGGGTCAGGGCGGCGAGAACGGGGCAATGATGATGATGGGCAAGGACGGTCAGCCACTCGGCTCGAACGAGATTTTCCAGCGGGTTCGCGCCCGGCTCAAGGCCGCGGTGGGCGAGGATGTGTTCAATTCCTGGTTCTTGCGGCTGGAGCTCGAGGAGGTCGTCGATGACCTTGCCCATCTGAGCGTTCCGACCCGCTTCCTCTGCTCCTTGGTGAAGTCAAATTACGCCGAGAAGATTCTCTATGCTTTCCGTGCCGAGTCGGATGTGCTGACCCGGCTGCATTTCAACTTTCGAGTAAACTGTCATTCAAGGCCACGACTGCACCACGCCGATCCGTCCGCCGAG
>NZ_JAQGJL010000254.1 GCF_028290645.1 Devosia sp.
GACCCCCACCCCTGGCCCCTCCCCCTACTGGGGAGGGGGACCCTCTCAACGGCATCGCGGCACGTGTGTCGCTAGGCCCGGCGCTCCTTGCCGTTGGAGCGGAAGCCGATCAGGGTGGCGGTGACGACGCCCAGGGCGACGACGCCGATGATGATGGTGGCGAGCGCGTTGACGTCGGGGGAGACGCCGAGGCGGATCTTGGAAAAGATCACCATCGGGAGGGTCGAGGAGCCGGGGCCGGAGACGAAGCTGGCGATCACCAAGTCGTCGAGCGACAGGGTGAAGCCGAGCAGCCAGCCCGAGATCAGCGCCGGGGCGATGATGGGCAGCGTGATGTCGAAGAACACGCGGACCGGGGTGGCGCCGAGGTCCATCGCGGCTTCCTCGAGGCTCAAATCGAGGTCGGAGAGGCGGGACTGCACGACGACCGTGATGTAGGCCATGCAGAGCGTCGAGTGGGCGAGGATGACGGTCAGGACGCCTCGGCCCGCGGGCCAGCCGAACATCGATTCCATGGCGACGAAGAGCAGCAGGAGGCTGAGGCCGGTGATCACGTCGGGCATCACCAGCGGGGCGGAGACCATGCCGGCGAGCAGCGTCTTGCCGCGGAAGCGGCGGAAGCGCACCAGCGCCACCGCGCAGAGCGTGCCGAGGACGAGCGCGATGGTGGCGCTGACCGCGGCGATCTGCAGGCTGAGCCAGGCCGCGCCGAGCATCTGCGGATCGGCAAAGAGCGCGGCGTACCACTTGAGCGAGAAGCCGGACCACACGGTCACCAGCCGGTTCTCGTTGAAGGAGAAGACGACGAGCGAGACGATCGGCAGGTAGAGGAAGGCGAAGCCGAGGGTTGCTGCGAGGGGGAGGAACCAGCCGCGGCGCTTCATTTGGCTTCCACCACGGCGGACTGCGCCTTTTGCAGGAACATGATCGGCACGACGACCACCAGCAGCATGGCGATGGCGACGGCGGAGGCTACCGGCCAGTCGCGGTTGGAGAAGAACTCGTCCCACAGCACGCGGCCGATCATCAGGGTGTCGGGGCCGCCGAGCAGCGCCGGGATGACGTACTCGCCGAGCGAGGGGATGAAGACGAGGAGCGAGCCGGCGATGACGCCGGGCATGGAGAGCGGCAGGGTAACGGAGAGGAAGGTCTGCCACGGCCGCGAGCCGAGATCGGCCGACGCTTCGAGGAGGCTCTGATCAAGCTTCACGAGGGTGGTGTAGAGCGGCAGGATCATGAACGGCAGGTAGGTGTAGACGATGCCGACATAGACGGCGAAATCGGTCTGCAGCATCACCAGCGGTTCGTGGATGATGCCGAGATACATCAGCACGTTGTTGATGACGCCGTTGCCCTTCAAGAACCCGATCCACGCGTAGACGCGGAGGAGGAAGGAGCTCCAGAACGGCAGGATCACCAGCATCAGCAGGATGTTGCGCCATTTCTCCGGCGCGCGGGCGATGGCATAGGCCATCGGGTAGGCGATCAGCAGCGCGATCACCGTCGAGATCAGGGCGATCTTGATCGAGTTGAGGTAGGAGTTGATGTAGAGGCTGTCGCTCAGCAGGAAAAGATAGTTGTTGAGGTGCAGCGTCAGCTGCACGGTGCCGTCGGGGTCGACGGTGAGGAGCGGCAGGTAGGGCGGCCGGGCGATCGCCGCTTCCGAGAGCGAGATCTTGAACACCACCGCCAGCGGGATCAGGAAGAAGATCGTCAGCCACAGCGCCGGCGCGAGGATAACCAGGCTGCGGCCGGTGAAGTTGAAGATGCGGAGCCGGCGGAGGAACCCAACCCAGGGGCGTTCGGCGCTCCGAAGGCTGATCTCGGTCATGACACCAGCACCGATCCGGCGGTATCCGCCCAGGTGATCCAAACCTTCTCGTCCCAGGTTATGGCGTCGGGGTCGCCGCGGCGCGCGTTGGTCCTCGTGACGCGCATGTACTTGCCGCTCTCGAGCCGCACCTGGAAGACGCTCATGTCGCCGAGATAGGCGATATCCTCGACCACGCCGCGCAGCAGGTTGGCGCCGTCGGGGCCGGGGTCCAGCGGCTTGTCGCGGCTGATGACGAGCTTTTCGGGGCGGATGGCCCACCACAGGATCTGGCCGGGGGCGCAATCGGCGCCGTGGCCGACATGAATGTCGCAGCCGAGTTCCGCCGAGCGGATGCGGACATGGTCCGGCTCGTCCTCGGTGACGATGCCCTCGTACATGTTGGCCGAGCCGATGAAGCTTGCGACGAACCGCGAATTGGGGAACTCGTAAATGTCGTGCGGCTCGCCGATCATCGCGATCTCGCCCTGGTTCATCACGCCGATGCGGGTGGCGAGCGTCATCGCCTCTTCCTGGTCGTGGGTGACGACGATGAAGGTGACGCCGAGGGTTTCCTGGATCTTGACGAGCTCGAACTGGGTCTCTTCGCGCAGTTTCTTGTCGAGGGCGCCGAGCGGCTCGTCGAGGAGCAGGAGTTTCGGGCGCTTGGCCAGCGAGCGGGCGAGGGCGACGCGCTGGCGCTGGCCGCCGGAGAGCTGGTCGGGCTTGCGCTTGCCGTAGTCCTCGAGCTTGACCAACTGCAGCAGCTCGGCGACGCGCGCGGCGATCTCGTCGCGCTGCAAGTTGTCGCGCTTCAGTCCGTAGGCGACATTCTGCTCGACCGTCATGTGCGGGAACAGCGCGTAGTGCTGGAACATCATGTTGACCGGCCGCCTGTAGGGCGGCACGCCGGTCATGTCCTGGCCGTCGATCTCGATGGTGCCGGCGGTCGGGGCCTCGAAACCGGCCAGGGTGCGCAACAGCGTCGACTTGCCCGAGCCCGAGCCGCCGAGCAGGCAGAACAGCTCGGACTTGAAGATATCGAGCGACACGTCGTTGACCGCGGCGACGTCACCGAACTTCTTGGTGACGTTGCGGATGCGCACGAAAGGCTTCGCCGACGGGTCGCGCCACGGGCGCGTGTCGACGGCGAGCTGCGGTTTCTTGGCCATACTGTCTTGAGCCCATCGGCATAGAAGAAGGCGGGGTCGAAACCCCGCCCCTGGAAGCGATTACTGACCCGTCTTGATGCGGGTCCAGGTGCGCGTCAAGTCCCGATCGAAGCCGGGCGTGTGCGCCTTGAGGGTGAAGAGCTTGGCGGCCACTTCCGGGGTCGGATAGATCGACGGATCGTCCTTGACGGCGGGATCGATGAGATCGAGCGCCGCCTTGTTGCCGGAGGCGTAGAATACGTAGTTGGTGTTGGCCGCGGCGATATCGGGGCGCAGCATGAAGTCGATGAACTTGTGGGCGTTATCGGCATGCGGCGCATCCGAGGGGATGGCGAACATGTCGAACCACTTGAGCGCGCCCTCCTTTGGGATGGTGTAGGCGATATCGACGCCGGCGTTGGCTTCCTTGGCCGCGGCCTGCGCGATGAACACGTCGCCCGAATAGCCAATGGCGAGGCAGATCTCGCCGGCGCCGAGGTCGTCGATGTACTGGCTCGAGTGGAAGTAGCGGACCGACGGCTTGATGGCGGTGAGCAGGTCCTCGGCCTTCTTCAGGTCGTCGGTGTTCTCGGAGTTCGGATCGAGGCCGAGATAATTGAGCGCGGTGCCGACGATCTCGGCGGGCGCGTCGAGGATGGCGACGCCGCAATCCTTGAGCTTGGCGATGTTCTCGGGCTTGAACACGATGTCCCAGCTGTCGATCGGAATGTCGCCGAGCGCCGCCTTCACCTTGGCGACGTTGTACCCGATGCCGGTGGTGCCCCACATGTAGTCGACGGCGTATTTGTTCTCCGGATCATGGGCCTGCGTGGCGGCCATGACATCGGGGTCCATGTTGGCGAGGTTGGGGAGCTTGGACTTGTCCAGCGGCTGGAACAGCCCGGCGGCGATCTGGCGCTCGAGGAAGAAGCCCGAGGGTACCACCACGTCATAGCCCGAAGAGCCGGCGAGGAGCTTGGCCTCGACCACTTCGTTGCTATCGAATACGTCGTAGTTGACCTTGATGCCGGTCTCGGCCTCGAACTTGGCCACCGTGTCTTCGGCGATGTAGTCGGACCAGTTGTAGACGTTGACGACATTTTCCTGCGCCAGGGCAGGCGATGCGGCGAGCAGCGCTCCCAAAGCAATCAGCATCGATTTGTGCACTATCTCGTCTCCTTGTTCGAGAGCCGCGGAGGGCTTGCGGCGCATGACAGATGTGTGGGCGCGCGAGGGCGCCGGTTGGCGGATGCCTGGCGCGGGCCAGGGGAATTGAAGGTGGCGGTACCGGCAGCGTGACGATGATGTCGGGGTGTGGGTACGGGGGAGGGAAGGCCAAGCAGCGCGGGCGTCGCGCCGGGAAAATTCACGTTCGCAGTATGCCCGGAGCCGGGCGCCCATCGATCCGGAGGGGGTTCCGGATCAACAATGACCGTAAGCAGTGACGTTATCCCTTGCGCGGCGAGCCTCTCAGCCGGGGCGAAACTAGAGGCAATTGTACCGTGGGGCAAGGGTTTTAGGGGTTTTTGGGGCGGGGTTCGGGTGAGTGCGACGACACGGCGCGGGGCTGTGGGGAGTTATGCCTGAAGGCCGGTGCGAGCCGACCCCCACCCCTGTCCCCTCCCCCTAAGAATGGGGAGGGAGACGCCAATTGCTTGCCCGGTGCGGCGGGTTGTCAGCGCCGGTCGGGAGGGTCTCCCTCCCCCTGTTGAGGGGGAGGGGAGAGGGGTGGGGGTCGGCACGCACCGGGCTATCAAGCCAAAGGCCGTCGCCAGTTGAAGTCCGGCCGATTTCAGTTCAAGGGAAGGCAAATTCCCTTGTCCGAAAGGCGCTCCCGTGAGCCTCAAGAAGCATCTCTCCATTTCGCCGGCCGTGAAGAAGGCGCTCGAGGCCGGGCAGCCGGTGGTGGCGCTCGAATCGACGATCATCACGCATGGCATGCCCTATCCGCAGAACCTCGAGATGGCGCGGAATGTCGAGGCGGTGATCGAGAAGCACGGCGCGGTGCCGGCGACGATCGCCATCATGGACGGCAAGTTCAAGCTGGGCGTGACGGCCAAGGACCTCGAGCGGCTGGCGCAGACCGGCGGCAAGGCGGCCAAGGCCTCGCGGCGCGACGTCGCGGCGCTGCTCGCTTCGGGCGAAGTGGCGGGGACCACGGTGGCAACGACGATGATGGCGGCCGAGGCGGCGGGGATTGCGGTGTTCGCCACGGGCGGCATTGGCGGGGTGCATCGCGGGGCCGAGACGACGTTCGATATCTCGGCCGATCTCGAGGAGCTGGGGCGGACGCAGGTGGCCGTGGTGTGCGCGGGGGCGAAGTCGATCCTCGATATCCCCAAGACGCTCGAGGTGCTGGAGAGCAAGGGCGTGCCGGTGCTGGGGTTCCAGACCGACGATTTCCCTGCGTTCTGGGCGCGCCAGAGCGGCGGCAAGGTCGACCACCGGGTCGAGAGCGGCAAGGAGGCGGCGAAGGTGATCGCGCTGCAGTTCGCGCTGGGCCTGGGCGGCGTGCTGGTGGCGAACCCGATCCCGGAAAGCGCGGCGCTCGACAAGGATATGATCGAAGGGCGGATCGCCGAGGCGATCAGGGGCGCGGAGGCCGAGGGGGTGAGCCGCAAGGAGCTGACGCCGTTCCTCTTGAAGCGGATTTTCGAGCTGACCGACGGCAAGAGCCTCGTCGCCAACATCGCTCTCGTCGAGAACAATGCCAGGGTGGCGGCGGAGATCGCGGTGGCGCTGGCCAAGTCTAGCCGATGAGCGAAACGGCGGGGCGGGTGATCGTCATCGGCGACGTGATGACCGACGTGATCGTGATTCCGGAGGGTCCCATCGTGCGGGGGTCGGACCGGCGTGCGGCGATCACCACGCGGCCGGGCGGCTCGGGGGCGAACCAGGCGGTGTGGCTGGGCTCGATGGGGACGCCGGTGAGTTTCGTGGCGCGGGTGGGGGCGCGGGACAAGCCGCATCTCGAGGCGTATCTGCGCGGGTTTCACGTCGATCCGGTGCTGATCGCCGACCCGGTGAAGCCGTCGGGCATCCTGGTCACCATCGTCGATGCGGACGGGGAACGGAGTTTTCTGACCGACCGGGGGGCGAACCTCGACCTGTCGCATTCGGACATGCCGGTGTGGCTGCTCGAGGAGACGCGCTACGTGCTGGTCTCGGGTTATTCGCTGTTCGCGGACAAGCCCCGGCATGCAGCGCGCTGGATGGCGGGGGAGGCGCAGGCGCGCGGCATTCCGGTGGCGGTGGATGCGGCGTCGGTGGGGTTCGTCGAGGAGGTGGGCGCGGGGAAGTTCCTCGAGTGGACCCGCGGGTTTTCGACGCTGTTCGCCAACGAGGACGAGGCGGTGGCGCTGGCCGGGACGGGCGATGTCGAGGCACAGATGCGGGTGCTCGGGCCGAATTACGGGCGGGTGGTGGTGAAGCTCGGGGCGGGCGGCGCGGCGGTCTGCGGAGAGGATGGGGTGACGCTGCGGCTGCCGGCGCCGGTGGTGAATGTGGTGGATACGACCGGGGCGGGGGATGCGTTCGCGGCGGCGTTCGTTTCGGCGGAGCTGGGTGGGGCGGAGCTGGAGACGTGCCTGCGGCGGGGGATCGCGGCGGGGTCGGCGGCGGTGACGAAGGTTGGGGGGCAGCCGGAGTAGGGGGTGTTGCGCCGGCCACCTAGGGGCTGGCGCGTGGGGACCCCCACCCCTGTCCCCTCCCCGCAAAGGGGGAGGGAGACCCGACTGAGGGGCAGGTTACTCCGTTTCCATCGAGCACCAGTCCAGCGGTTCGGCGATGTACTCGCCGCGCGTGCCTTCGATGTCGCCGAGTTCCGAGATCATGTGGGAGCGGACGTCGTCGACGGTGGCGTGGGGGGCGGTGAGGGTGCAGCCGCGGGCGAGCTGGTAGTTTTCATTGTCGATCGGCGCCACTTCCTTGCCGGCTTCGGTGATGCGCTTGAGGACGCGCAGGAGCCGGCCGTCGGGGGCGAAGGAGAGGCGGCCTTCGCGGGTGATCGTGGGGCCGTCGGCGCCCTGGGCCATGTTGGGCGAGGTCATCTCGGAGAGGACGAAGGCTAGGCTGCCGTCGGGGCGGTAGCAGGAGGTGTCGGTCTGGGTGGCGATGGCGTCGATCAGCCAGGTCTGGGTGAGGACGGAGGGCGCACCGTCGCCGCCGTCGTGGAACTGGAAGCGGTCGGCATAGCCGCCATCGAAGCTGCGCCGCCAGCCGGTCCAGTCGTCGGGGGCGGATTGGAGCAGCCGGGTGCAGGTGTCCCAGGCGGCGCGGACTTCGTCGAGCTGCGGCGACTGGGCGTAGGCCGGAGTGGCGAGCAGCAGGAACAGGGCGAGCAGGCGGCGCATCGGGTCCTCCGGGTTGTCGGAAGACTAGCGTGCGGACGGCCCCCTCCACCATGCTTCGCATGGTCCCCCTCCCCCGCTGCGCGGGGGAGGATCACTCCTCGCGCAGGAAGGCTGCGGGGCGGGCGGAGAGGGCGGACCAGGTGGTGAGCATGCCGACGATGATGGCGAGGGCGATGGTGCCGAGGGCGACCCAGACGATGAGCAGCGGGTCCGCCCAGAAGTCGATCTCGAGCACGAACTCGACGAAGGCCCAGGTGCCGGCGAGGCCGAGGAGGCCGGCGAGCACGGCGGAGAGAAGGCCGAGGAGGCCGTATTCGACGAGATAGGCGTGCAGCACGTCGCCGCGGGTGGCGCCGAGCACCTTCATCACCACGGCATCCGACTCGCGCTGCTTGCGCCCCGCGGCCATGGCGCCGGCAAGCACCAGCACGCCGCTGACCACGGCGAGGCCGCCGATCACCTCGACGGCGGTGGTGACGTTGGCGAGGATGGCGGCGAAGGTCTCGAGCGCTTCGCCGATGGGGAGGAAGAGCAGGTCGGGGAAGGCGGCGACGAGGCGCTGCTGCACCTCGCGCTCGTGGCCGGGCGAGGCCTTGAGCAGGCCGAGATAGCTGAGCGGGAAATCGGCGAGCGCGTTGGGCGACAGGACGAAGCCGAAATTCACGCCACCCGAGCGCCAGGCGTAATCGCGGAAGCTGCCGATCTTCACCTTCACCTCCTCGCCGAAGATGCGGAAGGTGAGGATGTCGCCGAGCTTCAGGCCGAGCGGCTCCTTCAGCCGCTGGAACACCGAGACTTCCGGCGGGCCGATGAAGTTGCGCGGCCACCAGCTGCCTTCGGTGATGGTGGAATGATCGGGCAGGTCCTCTGAGGCGGTGAGCGGGATGTCGCCGTCGAGGACGAAGGCGAATTCCGGGGGCGGGGTGCGGCCAAGCTCGGCGACCGGGGTGTCGTTGATCGCTTCGATCGCGCCGGTGACCATGGGCAGAGAGGCGAAGCTTTCGACCTGCTTGTCGCCGACCGAGAAGGTGCGCAGCGAGTCCGCCTCGTCCTCGAACAGGTCCATGAAGATGAAGCTCGGGGCGTTGGGGATCGACTCGCGGGCGAGCTGGTGGCGCAGGTTCCCGTCGATCAGCGCGATGAGGAGGAGGAGCGCAAGGCCGAGCCCGAGCGACAGGATGACGACGGGAGCGGGGGCACCGGGGCGCCAGATCGACTTGACGGCGTTGCGGAGCGCGGCGTTGGGCAGCGGCGGGATGAGCTTCAGGACGCGCTGTAGCAGGAAGGCGGCGAGCCGGAGGATGAGGAAGGCCGCGACGACGCCGAGCGCATACCAGAGAACCAGCAGCGGGCGGCCGGTGGTGAGCGCGGCGAGCGCATAGATGGCGAGGATGGCAAGGCCGATTGGGAGCCAGAGGCTCGGCTTCAGCAGGTCGCGCCACTCGAGCCCGCCTTCGACGGCGGAGCCGGCGGAGCGGAACAGCAGCGCCGGCTTCAGCTTTTCGGCCCTGACCAGGGGCAGGTAGCCGAAGGCGAAGCCGGTGAGGAGCCCGAAGCCGGCGGCGGTCCAGAGCGTCGTGATGTCGACGACCGGCGGCAGCGACAGGCCGAGCAGGCCCCCGAGGATGGGGAGGATCACCATGGTCAGCGCCGTGCCGAGGATGAGCCCGAGGACGATGCCGGCGAGGGTGAGCAGCATCACCTGGGTGAGAAAGTGCACAAGGATGCGCGGGCCGGTGGCGCCGAGCGCCTTCATGGTGGCGATGGAGCGCTGGCGTTCGGTGACATAGGCCGAGATGGCGTTGGAGACGCCGAGGCCGCCGACGAGGAGCGACGAGAGGCCGACGATGGTGAGGAAGCGGGCGAAGATATCGAAGAAGCGCGAGAGGTCCGCGGTGGCGTCGCGCGGCGTGCTGAGCTTCCAGCCGGCCTTGGGGAAGGCGGTCTCGATCGCGGTGGAGGCGGCGGCGAAATCGGGCGGGTCGAGCAGCAGCTTGTAGCGGTAGCTGGCGAGGACGCCGGGGGCGAGGATGCCGGTGGCGTCGAGCGCCTCGACCGACATCAGCGCCGGGATGCCGAACTGCATGCCGGCGGTAACCTGGTCGGGGACGCTGCCGAGGACGCCGGTGAGGACGAAGCCGGCATGGCCGATGGTGAGCTTGTCGCCGAGCTTCAGCCCGAGCCGATCGAGCAGCAGGCCGTCGGCGACGAGGCCGTAGCTGCCGTTGCGTTCCGCCAGCAGCTCGGGCAGCGGGGTGTCGCTGCCTTCGACGACGGCCTTGCCGATCAGCGGGTAGTTCTGGTCGACGGCGCGGATGGCGAGGAAGTTGCTCTGATCGCCCGCGTCGGCGCGGCCCATCACCTCGACGACCTCGTCGAGCTTGCCGAGGCTCTGGAACAGGGTGCGCTCCTCGGGCGTCGCGGCGCGATAGGAGAGGCTGGCTTCGAGGTCGCCGCCGAGCAGGGTTCGGGCGTCGCGCAACAGTCCCGATTGCAGCGCCGCGCCGACCGAGCCGACAATGGTGATGGTCCCGACGCCCAGCGCAAGGCAGGCGAGGAGGATGGTGAAGCGGCGGAGATCGCCGCGCAAATCCTTGAGGGCGACGCGGAGCCACCCTCGTAGCGTCCCTTGCAGCCAGCTCACGCGGGCACCAGCTCGCTGAGATGGCCCTCGTTCATGCGCAACTGCCGGTCGGCTTTCCTCGCCAGCGACGGATCGTGGGTGATCAGCAGGATCGCCGTGCCGCGTTCGCGGGCGAGACCGAACATCAGTTCGATGACATGCGCGCCGGTCTCCTGGTCGAGATTGCCGGTGGGCTCGTCCGCGAGGAGGAGCTTTGGGTTGCCGACCATGGCGCGGGCGAGGCCGACGCGCTGCTGTTCGCCGCCGGAAAGGG
The DNA here is from genome assembly GCF_028290645.1 of Devosia sp. Lineage (GTDB taxonomy): Bacteria > Pseudomonadota > Alphaproteobacteria > Rhizobiales > Devosiaceae > Devosia_A. Next base: position 10,211 of record NZ_JAQGJL010000254.1, read on the forward strand.
CGCTCGGCAGGTGGGTCAGGCGGGCGGCGAGGCCGACATCGGTGAGGGCGGCGGCGGCGCGGTCGCGAATCTCCGCCCAGGGCAGGGAGGGCTCTGCGATCTCGAGGGTGAGCGCGACATTTTCCAGCGCGGTGAGCGAGGGGATCAGGTGGAAATTCTGGAACAGGATGCCGAGCGCGTTGCGCCGGAAGATGGCGAGGCGGTCCTCGTTGAGATTGGTGATGTCGGTGCCGGCGACGGTGATGGTGCCGCCGGTGGCCTGCTCGAGGCCGGACAGCACCATCAGCAGCGAGGTCTTGCCGCTACCCGACGGCCCGACAATGGCGGTCACCTCGCCGGGGGCGAGGGCGAGATCGACATCCTTCAAGATATGCAGCGGCGTGCCGCCACTCTTCAGATGCAGGTTGACGCCTTTGGCATCGACGACTGGGACGGGCATGGACTGGCCGGGTTCGCTGCGGTCACAAGGAGATAGGGTGCAGATGCGGCGGTTCAATGGAGGCGGTGGTGGGGCGGCATCCTGTCGGCGCGGTTGCGGTTCGGCGATAGCTCGCCAGAGGACAGGGGGCGCATCCAATCGCCAGGTGCTTTCCACACCACAGACCTGAAGGGAAACCTAGGCGGCCTTCGGAGATCGACCTCCCAACATGCAGGAACAGTTGGTCCGAAGGTCGCTCGCGCCACCCGACGTCATTCCAGAGCGGTGACCAATTCATCCAGGGCGGTGGGGGACAGCGCCTGCTGCGGCATCATCGCACCCCGGGCAAAGGCCTGAGTATCCTCAAGGAAAGCGCGCAGCGCGTTTTCGGTCCATGCACCTGGTTTGGACAGCAGAGCGGACGAGTAGTCGACGCCCGCTTGTCCGGCGATATCGCTGCCGATGATGCTGCCAAGTCGTGGGGCCCCGATCGACGAATGGCATGCCATGCAGCCGTTCCGGCGCAGTGCTTCATCGGCGGAAGCAATCGGCCCGTCGACGTGGTCCAGCATCTTGTGGGGCACGAGGAACCCAAACTCCCCGCTGTCGAACAGCAGGTAGATGCGGCCCTCGGCTGGCTGCACGTAGCGGATGCGCTTCCCCATCGGGATGCGCTCGGCGAACTCAACCGACTGCCCCTCAATGCGCAGGCGAACCAGAGACTCGCCGGCAAGGCTTCCGACCAAGAGATCCCCGTCCCAGCGGTCGTCCACGCCCTCGACCTGCTTGAGGTTGGATGGCGCGATCGAGGGGAGCCAGGCAAACACTGGCGGACGATAGACGTCATGTCGTCCCTGGCGGCTCGCGTGGGGCCAGAACTTGGAGTCACGGTCGACACTGCCATAGTCCATGCCAAGGGTAGCAAGGGGCCAGCCATAGTTCTCGCCTGCAACGATGAGGTTGAGTTCGTCGCCACCAGCCGGGCCTTGCTCGACCTCCCAGATACTCCCCTTGTCGTCGACGGTGATGCCTTGCGGGTTGCGATGCCCCATGGACAACATCCTGACGGTCCAATCGGTCAGCGAGATGCTGAACACCTTGCCGTAACTGCTGTCAGCGAGTTGCGGGTAGAGCGGGCCATCATCGCCGACGCCGTCGATCTCGTAGTCGCCCGCGGTGACATAGATTGTCCCACCGCTAGCGGCGATCCGGCCGCCCGCTTGTGCACCACCAAAGGTCGAGTCTCCCGTTTCGATGAAACCCAAACACGGCGTGGTTTCCAATGCGATCTTCCAGTCGAGCCCCAAGGGTTGATCGTTGCGCAGCGCGTCGGTCCATCCGTCTGGAAGGGAACTATGTGCAAGGCGACTGATCACGCAGCCATGCGCCTCATCGTAGTAGCTGTAGGAGGCGAGGAGGTGTGTCTCCCCGTTCCATGGTGCTACCTCTATATCGTTATAGCGCAGCAGCTCACGCCGGATCGGCAGCCCGCCAGGCGTAATGGCGGGCATCACGTCGGCGTTGATTGGCGGTAGCCTGATGCCAGTTCGGCGGAGGGAATGTGCCTCGCGGTCGTAGAACCAGAGCAGGCCATCCTGGGGCCGGGCTATCAACACCCCGCCCGGAATGGCGGCCAGGCCACCACCGTCGCCTGGAATGGGGTGGCCCGGATTAGCGATCACCAGATCGAAATTGAGTACGCTCGTATAGAGCGGCGCAACCGCCTCCATCAAGTAACCCTCGGAGCAATCTTCGCCCACCTCGGTCCACCCCCCAGGGGGTGGTTCAGCAACAGCCACCCGGCTGTCGAGTATGGGAAGCAGGGCGACATCCTGGGGGACCGGCAGCCGCTTGCCGTCCTTGAGCAGCGCGAAGGCATTGGCGTCGAGGCGGATGGAGTCGATCGTGGCCGAGGCCACATAGATATTGCGGTCCCCGACGCCCTCTTCCCAGAGATCGTTGGTCATTGATATCTCGAGCGGAGCTTGGCCGAGACAGCCAAGGTTGGGAACAGGGAACTCAAAGTTCTCGAGATAGTCCGACTGCCGCCCGGAGGTACCAACCATCGTCTCCGTAGCGGATTCGACTACCCCCTTGCCGATGACCACCCCGCCGAGCGCCACTTGGAATTTCGGTTTGCCCTTGAAGGCGTCCCCGGCAAGTACCAGCGTCAACTTATGCTGCTGAGCTGAAACGGGGGCGGCGAACAAGGATGCAACGATGAGCAAAAGCAGAATGACGACAATACGCGGACGCAACATTTTCTTAAGTACCGGTGACGCTTTGCCGATGATATAAACAGGGCCCAATGTTCCTGTATACTGACGTTGGTCCGAAACCAAATGGGGACTTACGTACCATCGGCACTGGCCAAGAACCGAGGCGAACTCTGGCTGTCCTGGCCGAGTACAAAGTATCTATCGCCGCAACTTCAGGGTCTGGCGGGGTCGTTCCCAACAGTCAGCGCAATATCGCTTCATTGGGCATGATCCGGTCGCGAGGCCGTCCCGTATGTTCTACGCCTTCACCGTGCTGGCGAGGTCAGGGGCTGGCGGGACGGGGAGGGGGGTGGGGTTCGGGGTTGGGGTGGCCCCGGCGACCTCGGAGGCGAACTCCTGGAGCCTTGCGAGGTCGGCTTCGGTGAAGGTGCGGCCTGCCTGGTCGAAGACCAGCAGCACGCCATGGATTTGGCCTTCAAACAAGATCGGGGCGCCGGCCACGAAGCCGAAACCGTTCTCGACGAGGAACGAGTTCTCGATCAGTTCGGCCGAGCCCGAGGATGCATCGATGACGAGCGCGGAGCCCGTTTCGATGATGTGATCGCGCAGGGGCGCGAGGTCGCTCCTCGGGGAGGATGCATCGCCGGCCGTGTCGGACGGAGTGTCGGCCATGGCCACCACGGCGATGGTGACGCCGAACTCCCGCGCCACGCGGGCGGTGAAGTCATCGAGGGCGGGACCCGGCCTGATCAGTGGCTGGTGATCCGCGATCGGCGGGGCGCCCGCCGCGTCGGGCGGGGAGTCAGTGGTCAACATTGCGGCGATGAGCGTGTCGACCGCAGCTATCGAGGTTGCGATGGTGGTGCCTTCGGGCAGGGCCATGTCGGCCACGGCGCCAAGGGTTTCGCGGTCGGCAAGGAGACACGCGATGATGGAAATGTCCGGATCGCGCCGGCGAATGTGCCTTGCGGCAAACCGCAGGTAGGTGCGGGCCGCGGCGTCGAGATAGGCGATGCAGATCACGTCGGCCTCGCGGAGGTCGATCTGCCCTATGCCCTGCGGACGAAGCGAAACCGGGGGCAGAACCTGTACGGTCACGCCGCGACGGGCGATGGTCTGGGCGATGATGCTGGCGGCGGCGCCGTCCAGCTCGGTTCGACCACCGATGCAGAGGACGGTCAGCGGCGTTGCCGTCTCGGGAGCAGGCTCGGGCCAGAGGCTCTCCACCTCCCTGACGACAGCGTCCATTCCCTCCGCGACGAGGCGCCGCTCGGCCAGATCGCCGCTGTCCTTGGCGCGGTCGTTTTCGGCGAAGCGAAGGGCGGGGACGGCGATGTCGTCGTAGAAGGCCTGCGGGGAGCCCTTCTTTTCCACATATTGCTCGGCCAGTTCGATGGCCTCCTCGGTGTTTCCCGAGACGAGGCGCTGGTAGAGCTGCTCCTCGCGCGCCAGCACCGGCTCGCTGCCGAGCAGCGTTTCCAGAAATGCGAGCTGCGGGACATAGCGGCCGAGAACGACGAGGCACACCGTCACCGGGGTGGCGAGGATCAGGCCGATCGGGCCCCAGATGGTCGCCCAGAACATCGCCGCGACAAGCACCGCGAGCGTCGACAGGCCGGTGCTCGAGCCATAGAGCCGGGGCTCGACGGCGTTGGTGATGGTCATTTCGAGCGACACGAACAGGGCGACGACAGCGACGAGCTTGGTCCACTGCGGGTCAATGGCGAAGGAGAGGGCGAGGGGGATGATCGCCGCGATTATCGTGCCGACGAACGGAATGTACCGGAACAGGGCCGCGAGCAGCCCCCAGAGTAGCGCGTCGGGGATGCCGATCACGGAGAGGCCCAACCCGAACAGCGTGCCATAGGTGGCGTTCACGAGGAACTGGACGAGGAGGTACCGGCTGACGCGACGGCCGGCGTCGGTCATCGCCCGCGTCGTGGTCCGGAGGTCGCCCCGGCTCACCAGCTTCAAGAAGCGGTCGCGGAAGTTTTCCCGCTCGGCCAGGAGGAAAATCACGAACAGCGTGACGATGGCGCCGGTTGCCAGCGGTCCCAGCACAGCCCGGAGGAAGGCCTGGCCGAAGCCGAGGGGGCCCTGGGCGGGATCGACGATGGTTACCGGCTGCGGAGCTACGGCACCCACCGGCTCGGGGAGGGCGGCAAGGATGTTCTGGAGGGCGCTGCCGAGCCGTTGAAACAGGTCGCCGGAGGTGGTCGAGGCCTGGAGCGCGCGCAATTTGCCGGCGACGACCTCCTGGTACTTGGGAAGTTCGGTCGCGAGGTGGGCAACCTCCGTTATCACAAGGTACGAGACGCAGATGATCAGGGCGGCTGCCGCGGCGACGGTCACCAGAACGGCCGGCAGATGCGGAAGGCCCACGCGCTGCAGGAGCCGCACGACCGGGGACAGCGCGAAGGTCAACAGCACCGCGAGGACCAGCGGCACGAAGATGCTGGCGCCCAGGTAGAGGGCCGCGATGGCGATGACGCCGACCAACAGGGTCGTCAGGCCTTGCCCCGATGGCCTGGGCCGCCGACCCGCTGGGTGTGTATTGTCGATGATCATCGGCTTTGCCCCGGTCACGACCGTTGCGCCGTCCTGCGCTACGTGGACGAAACCCAATGCTGCGCAGGGCAAATGGTTGCTCAGTGGCCGAGGGCCGGTGCGAGAACTGCTCCGGTCAGCCGCCAGAAGCAGGCGGGGGCAGCGGTTGGGAATGCCCGGGAGCGGGTTCCGGCACCGGGCGAAACCGCAGCGGCGGCGAGGTCCAGCCGGCGGGAATCTCGAGCGGGACGGTGCAGGTGGTGAGGACGCTCAGGCCTTCGGCGTTCATCACCTCGAAGACGATCCCCGGCCGTTCGAGGTGGAGGCATTCAGGCCAGCGGTCGAAATCCATCCAGTCCATCGGCCGGTCCTTGCTAGAGGATGAAGTCGCCGGCCGCGAGGATCGCGAGGCCCTTCACCACGATCTGGAAGTCGGCGATGCCGTCGCCGTTGACGTCGCCCGAAACCAGTCCGTCCTTGAAGTTGAGCTGACCGGCTTTGTTGGTAAAGCCGCTCGAGCCGATATAGCTGAATGCCTGGTCGCCGGTAAGACTGGTGTTGGCGTCGATCGCCTTGAGGTCGATCTTGTCGGTCAGGGACACGAAGTCGGTGATGGTGTCCCGCCCGACGGACGGAGTGTCGCCGGTGGCGGTGAACACGAAGGTATCGATTCCAAGGCCGCCGGTGAGCGTATCCGCGCCGGCGTCGCCCTGCAGCCTGTCGTTGCCGATGCCGCCGAGCAGGGTGTCGTTGCCGCCGCGGCCCACGAGGGTGTTGTTGCCGCCGAGCCCGTTGAGGATATTGGCTCCATTGTCGCCGCGGAGCACGTCGTTGAAGGCGCTGCCGGTGAGGTTCTCGATAAAGAAGAAGCTGTCTCCCGCCGCTTCGCCGGTGTTGGCGCTGGGGGTCATCAGGTCGGCGGTCACGCCGGAGATCGAGAGCGACAGCAGGCTGTTGAGCAGCGCCACGCTGTAGGAGGCGGTGTCGTTGCCGTTGCCGCCCTCCAGCCGGTCGGCGCCGACGCCGCCCTCGAGTACATCGTCGCCGTCGCCGCCGACGAGGACGTCGTTGCCGCCGCGGCCATTGAGCGTGTCGTTGCCGGCAAAGCCGCCCAGCCCGTTGGCGGCGCTGTCGCCCCACAGGCTGTCGTTGTAGTTGGTGCCGATCACCTGCTCGATCGAGGAATAGGTGTCGCCGGTAGCCTCGCCGCCGTTGAGCGAGGGGGTCGCGAGGTCGACGACGACCCGCGCCGTGGCCTCGAGATGCGAGACCGTATCGGTGCCGTTGCCGCCCTCCAGCCGGTCTCCGCCCGAACCGCCATAGAGCAGATCGTCGCCGTCGCCACCGATCAGCGTGTCGGCGCCGCCATTACCCCACAGGGTATTGGCGGCGACGTTGCCGGTGATCCGGTCATTGCCCGCCCCGCCTTCGGCGTTCTCGATGATGGAGCGCAGGTCGCCGTTGAAGAGCAGGGCGTTAGCGATGTTGCCAATGGCGAGCTTCGAGCCGTTGGCGCTGAGGCGGGCCAGCTGTTCGGTGGAGGTGGTGGTCCAGCCGCCCGGGTTCAGGTCGACCGTCAGGTTGCTCGAGTAGTTGGAGAAATCGTAGGTGTCGATGCCACCGCCATCCCACACGGTCATGAGGATGCGGTTGGCTCCCGGGGCGCCCTGTCCGGCGCCGTTGATCGACATCTGCCCGGTGGTCGGGCTCCAGGTGTAGACCGAGTTGCCGCTGTTGGTGGTGTAGTTCGCGCCGTACATCTGCTGGACCGCGGCTATGTCGTACATCATCAGCGACTGGGCATAGCCCCAGGTCTCGTTGGCGTAGTTCGCCAGCGGCGCCCCGACATAGGAGCGGTAGCTCATCACCGTGTATTCGATCGAATCGCGGCTGAGCGGCATGTTGTTTTCGTGCGGGTGCTCAAGGCCGAGCGTGTGCCCGATCTCGTGGATGAACGACATGTAGGCGTAGTTGCCCTTGGCGGGACTGTTGTAGTAGCCGCTCGACTTGTTGAGCCACACGTCGCCGCCCGACGCGGCGGTGCTTGGATAGTAGCCCCAGGCCGTTCCCGGCGCGTCCGAGAGCGCGACGCGCAGGTCGGCATGGGTGGTCGAGGATTCCGTGATCTGGGTGAAGGTGAGGTTGGCGACCGCCGCATAGGCGGCGTAGGCGGTCTTCGCCATCTGGACCTGCGCCGGGTTCAGGGCGCCGAAATTGGTGGCGGGCTCACCCGAACGGTAGCCGGTGCCGTAAAACGACGCGCTGGTGGGGAAGCTGTAGGTGAGGCTGGTGGTGGCCCATTTGTAGTCGCCTAGCACGCCGTCGACGTAAACGTTGCCCGTCCTGGAAACCGTAGAAACCGAAGGCACGATCAAAACTCCGCCGTGGACCTGGAGCAATCTGCCGTCGAGATATTAAAGACGAAACCAGATCGATAGATTAACTTGTATTGCTTTGCGCGAAATACGCGAATAACCTGCGGCATCCGTAAGTATTAGTCGCCGAGGGGCACGGAGTTGCCCGGCCTTCAGTCCTCCCGGAAACTGTGCAGGACCTGGTCCATGAGCGGCTTGGCGAGGTAAGCGAGCACCGTGCGGGTGTCGGTCTCGAGGAACGCTTCTGCCGGCATGCCGGGCATGAGCCGCGTGGCCCCGCCGAGCCGCCGCCGCTCCGCCTCCGGGACGGCGATCCTCACTTCGTAGTAGACCGCACCGGTCAGCGGATCCCGGGCCGTGGCGGGGGATACCGACCACACCGATCCGTGGAGCTCCGGCGTTGTCGGCGCGTCGAGGCCGGTAAATCGCACCAGCACGTCCTGGCCCGTCGAGATGTCGTCCACGTCCGCCGGGTTGACATGGACGTCGACCAGCAGTTGATCGTTGGCTGGCACGACCAGCATCAGGGCTTCGCCCGGCGCCACCACGCCGCCAATGGTCTGGACGATCGACTGGTGGATGATGCCGGATCGCGGCGCCCGGACTTCCAGCCGCCGCAGGCGGTCGTCGGCGGTGATCTTCTGCTGCAGCAGCTCGGCGATGTTCACTTCGAGCGCCTGCAGGTCCTCGAGGACCCCGGAGCGGAAATCGTCCTCGACCTGGGCGCTGGCGAGGGCCCGTTCGGCGATTGCGGCCCGCACGCCGGCGATGTCGGTGGCGAGCTTGGCGATGCTGCCCTCGATGGTGGTGCGCTGGCGCCGGTTGGCATTGACGCGCGCCGAGTCGGTGAGCCCGCCGGCGAGCAACTGCTCCAGCCCGCGCCACTCGCCCGAAAGGATCGCCAGCTCGTCGGTGAGGGCCGCCTGTTGCGCCTGCAGCCCCGCGACCTGTTCCTCGAGTTGGGCAGTCTGTTCGGCAAGGCGGGATTTTTGGCCGAGGAGCGAGGTTCTGCGGGCCTGAAGCAGGCGCGACTGGGTGTCGAAGGCCTTGTCGAAATCGGGGCCGGGTGACCAGCCCGATGCGCTCGGCCGCTCCATCGCCGTGGCGCCGGATGCCTCGGCGAGGAGCCGGGCGCGGGCGGCGAAGGCGTTGTCGAGTTGCGCCCGGACAACGTCGCGCGAGGCCGAAACTGCCGTACCGTCGAGGCGCAGCAGCAATTGCCCCTCGCGCACCGCGTCGCCGTTGCGCACCAGGATCTCGCTGACGATGCCGCCTTCCTGATGCTGGATGCGCTTGCTGCCATCCTCGACCACGACGATGCCGGGCGCCACCACCGCGCCGGCGATCTGCGTGGTGGCGGCCCAGAGGCCAAGGCCTCCGGCCACCGCCAAGACGACGGCGAAGCCGACCAGCCCGTGCCGTCCGAGGCTGGCCGCGGCGCTGGTTTCGAGGGTTTCGCTAGCCATTGGCCACCGCCACGAGGTTGCGGACAACCGGCGCCGGCCGGGTGATCTGGCGCAGCACGTCGTCCTTCGGGCCGAAGGCCTGCTGCCGCCCGTTCCTGAGGTAGAGCAGCTTGTCGACCGCCGCGATCGCCGCCGGCCGATGCGCGACGATGATCACCACGGCGCCGCGCGCCTTGGCGGCGCGGACGGCGCCGGTCAAGGCGGCGTCGCCCTCGGAGTCGAGGTTGGAGTTGGGCTCGTCGAGGACGAGGAGGAACGGCTCGCCGTAGAGCGCACGCGCGAGGCCGATGCGCTGGCGCTGGCCGGCCGAAAGCGCCGCGCCCCGCTCGCCGATCTGGGTGTTGTATCCCTCCGGTAGAGCGGCGATCAGCTCGTGCACCTGGGCGCCGCGCGCCGCAGCGAACAGGGCGGCCTCGTCGCCGCCGGCGGTGAACCGTGCGATGTTCTGGGCCACGGTGCCGGCGAACAGCTCCACCTGTTGCGGCAGGTAACCGACGCTGCGGCCGAGCTGATGCGGATCGAAGTGGCCGCGTTCCGACCCATCGAGGCGTACGGACCCCTGCAAGACCGGCCAGGCGCCGACCAGCGCCCGGGCCACCGACGATTTGCCCGAGCCCGAGAGGCCGAGGATGCCCATTGCCTCGCCGGCGGCGAGATCGAAGGAGATGCCTTCGACGAGGCGGGTCCGCGCGCCGGGCCCGGTCGAAAGCTGCCTGACGGTGAGCGAGTGGCGGGGGGCCGGCAACTGCACGGCGGGAAGGGTGGCGTGCGCTGCCCGCAGGGCGCCCCTCAGCCGCTGCCAGGCCTGGCGGGCGCCCACGAATCCGCGCCATTGCCCGACGATCTGCTCGACCGGCGCCAGGGCGCGCGACGAGATGATGGACGTCGCAACCATGATGCCGCCGGAGATATCACCGCTGATCACCAGCCAGGCGCCGGTCGCCAGCACGCCCGCCTGCAGCAGGAAACGGAAGGCCCGGGTGAGGGAGGAATAGAGGCCGTTGCGGTCGCCGGCCTGCTGCTGGGCCCGCGAGAGCTCGGCGCTCGCCGCCTCCCAGCGACGGGTGATGGCCGGCAGCATGCCCATGGCGACGACGCTCTCGGCGCTGGCGCGGGCATCGTCGGACTGGACCTGCCGCCGCGCCGTGGCGGCGGCGAGTTCGCGCGAGGGCCGCCGCGAGCTGAGCTCGTTGACGACGAGAAGCCCGCTCATCACCGCGGCGCCGCCCAGGGTCACCGATCCGAGCATGGGATGGAGCAGGAAGACGGTCGCCAGATAGATCGGCATCCACGGCAGATCGAGCAGCGCGGCGGGCCCCGAACTCGAGAGGAACTGGCGGATGCTGTCGAGATCGCGAACCGGGTCGGCCGGCACCGTGTCGTGCACCTGGAGCTTGCCCTTGAGCCCGGCCTCGAAGGCCCTTGGCGAGAGCCTTGCGTCAACCAGGCTGGCGAAGCGGGCAGCCATGCGCGCCCTGAGGGTCTCGATCAGCGCATAGACGCCATAGAGCGCGACCACCAGCAGCAGCAGCGCCCAAAGCGTCGGCAGCGAACGGCTGGGCAGCACCCGATCGTAGACCTGCAGCATGAAGATCGGGCCGACCAGCATGATGAGATTGGCGAGCAGGCTGACCAGCACGAAGGCAGCGAGCGGTCCTGCGCCAGCGCCCGCCCGCCCGGCCGGGGGGGTCGCTGTTGCCTTCGATCGCTTCCAATTCGTAGTCAAGACAACCTCTGGAAGACAATCCCGGCCCGCGCTGCCGGCCGATGTGTGGACAAGAAGCCCTACGCTAGCGGCCTCTCGCCCTCGCAACCAGTTCCGCCGGTTGCGTAGCGCATCGGTATCTGACGGCATCGCGGGGGTAAGGCTCCGTCAACCACGGGCGCGTCGCCAGGGTGGGCAGCGCGAGGCCGAGAGGGGATCAGCCCGGTAGCGGCAAGGCCCGGAATGCCATAGGCTTTTGGGGTCACAGCCGGAAGGCGAGCGCGAAAGGTGTCTCAGGTGAATATTGCCGCCAAGCTTAGTCTCGCTGTGGAGGCCATGTCGCCGGCGGTCTGGGTCTGGGAGGCGGCGAGCCGGCAGTTCCTCGCTTCGGCGAGCCTCGCGGCGCTCTACGGGAAGGGCGCCGCGCTGGATCTCGAGGAGTTCCTCGAATGCACCCACCCGGGGGATCGCCCGGTCTGGCAGCAGGTCTTTGAAGGCACCGGCGACGGGGACCCGCCGAAGCGCATCCTCTATCGCGTCGGGAATGGCAGTCTTGGTTCCTACCGGTGGCTGAGCGCCGATATCACCGCAAGCTCGGATGCCTCGGGGGGCCGGACCCTGGTCGGCGTCGTCCATGATGCTTCGGCGGAACATGAGGCGCACCGGGCGCTCGTCGAGAGCGACGAACGGCTGAGGCTGGCCATGGAAGCCGGCAAGATGGCGGTCTGGGACGTGGATCTTCAATCGGGCAGCCTTACCCCTTCGCGGCAGCTGAATGTCCTTCTCGGCCTTCCCCTGACGGCCGAGCCCAGCGTGGTGGACGTCCGAAAGCTCTATGCGCCGGGCGAGTTCGAGCGGCTGCAGAGCGAGGGCGTGACCTATGAGCGGCTGCGTGATCGGGAAGTGCAGGGAGGCGACGGGGCGCGTCGCGACTGGGCGGCTTTCCCCGAGCCCAGCCGCACGCACCTGCAGGCCGAATTCAGGCTGATCACCCCGGCCGGAGAATCGAAGACGCTGGTGTTGCGCGGCCAGTATGTCCGTCCATTCGACGGCGGCGGCACGCGATTGACAGGGATGCTGATCGACGTCACCGAACGAAAGATCATCGAGGACCGGCTGGCCCTGAGCGTGGGGGAACTGCAGCACCGGCTGAAGAACCATTTGATGATCACCGGCGCCATCGCTACCCAGACGTTCCGCGCCGGAGCCGATATCAACGCTGCGCTGGAGGCCTTCAACGGCCGCCTGCGCGCGCTTGGAACGGCCACCGAACTGATGCTGCAGGCGAGCTCATCGAACCCGTCGCTGCCGGCGCTCATGAACAATGTCCTCGCGCCGTTTCGGGCGACGGAAGTCGACAGGTTCGAGCTCTCCGGCGAAGACGTGCCCATCCCGGCGCCGCTGGTCAGCGGGGTGACGATGGTGGTGCATGAACTGGCCACCAATGCGGTGAAGTACGGCGGCCTGTCCGTTCCAGCCGGCCGGGTGTCCCTGACGTGGGAAAGCCGCGGGGGGCTGCTTCAGATCTGCTGGAGAGAGACCGGCGGGCCCATGGTTGTCGCCCCCACCCGGCGCGGCTTCGGCTCGCGCCTCATCAGCGGCGCGGTTCCGGGCGGGACGATAGAGGTGGACTACGCGCCCAGCGGCGTGGTGTGCAGGATTTCCGTGCCCAGGGGCGAGGCCTAGGTCGGGGCAACGGCACGGTTGCGGCGGTGGACAATGGATAGAGCCAGCGCGTGCTTTGGCCTGCGTGTGGGGCTGTCGCCGACGCCACTGAATGCCAGGATCTAGAGCCGGGAAATCGAAGTGGTGGAGCTGAGCGGAATCGAACCGCTGGCCTCATCATTGCGAACGATGCGCTCTCCCAACTGAGCTACAGCCCCGCTTCGATGGCGCGCTTATTAGCCAATCCGCACGCCGAGGACCAGCCCTTTTTTCATGCGACGAGGTGTTGGTCGATGAGGCTGTGGGCGGTGGCGACGGTGGCGTCGGGGGCGGGGATCATGGGGTGGGCGAGGAGCTGGCGGCCGGAAGAACCGTCGACGCGGCGGATATTGGCGAGCTCCGCGCTGTTGGAGGCGATCTGGGGGTCGAACAGGCCGAGCAGGCGGACGACCCAGTTCGGGAGCTCGACGCGCGGGGCGCGGCGGGCTTCGCGGGGGAAGGCGGCGCGGAGCGCCGCGGCGATCTCGAGCACGCTCATCTCGCGCTCCGAGATG